>CAMOWU010000129.1 GCA_946628545.1 uncultured Bacteroides sp.
TTTTTTAACACTTAAAGACTTAAAAAGTCTCGACTATGTTAATAAATGAGTTTGTTGCCCGAATAATTCACGAATCCGCCATATCCGTGTAAATTGCCTTTGTTTTTATTAGAATAAAAGGCGCAAGCCGCATTTTACAACCAACTAAGATTCACCCATTATGGCAGAGAAAGAGACAGTTGCAGTGCAACAGGCCGATGCGAAGCAGAGTAGCGAGGAAGCCACCAAGAAGAGAGGCTGGAACATTGATTACAGCCAGTACAAGATTCCCGAGGGAACCACAGTAGAGAAAGCCCGTGTGTTCACCTTCAGTACGAAGGAAGGCGAAGAGAACAAGGGCAAGACCCACGGCCTGACGGCCATCATCAACGGAGAGGCGAAGACCGTTCCCATGTATGCGAACGATGTGGAAGCCTATTTCGAGAAGAACAGCAAAGGCGAACTGACCCACCGGGCCACCCTTGACCAGCTCGTGGGCAAGTACTTCTTCAACCCCAACCAAAAGGCCAGGGAAGACTACAGCAAGTACGACATGCCAGAAGGCACCACCGTTGAGAAAGCAAATGTCTATCAAAGCAAGGTCGATGGCGAGTGGCGAGTGCGGGCCGACATCGACGGCAAGACACAGCGCGCCCCATTGAGCAAGGAAGACGTGAACGCCTATTTCGACAAGGACAAGGACGGCAACCGCCGTGCCACCCCCGAGCAACTTGTGGGCAAGTACTTCAACTGGAAGAGCGAGCATTACTTCGAGAAGTACAGGATGCCCCAGGGCGTGGAGATGACCAATGCCAATGTCTTCAAGGCCGCCGATAACGGCAAGTGGATGGTGGAAGCACGCATAGACGGCAATAAGGTAGAGCCAGTGGAACTGACCAACACCGAACTCAACGCCCTCAGACACAAGAAATCCAATGGTGAGCCCATCGCCACCGCCACACAGATTGCCGCCAAGCATTTCGCACCAGCAGTCTATCAGGAGTTGAAGACCGCCCGTGAGCAGGCCATGACCGCCGCCAAGGTGTCCATCATCGAGCGCACCACCGACCCACGCGCCAAGTCCTTCAACATCGACCAGTCCGATGCAGTGGACAAAGCCCTTGGCAAGACCCCAGAGCAACGAGTGGCCAACGCCGACAGGCTCATGGAGAGCGTCAAGCCCGACTTGGAGACCAGAGGCACCAGTCCAGCCTGGGTGAACGCCACCGCCAATGAGGTCAAGGCCATCGCCGAGGACTACGAGAAGTACAAGACTGAGCAGTCTCAAAGTCTGGGAGTCCACCGATAGGTCTTTTTCTTTCAATACGCATAGAATACCAAGATGACATAATGTTTCTCACATACCATTATCCATCTTTATTACTTTCAATACCATTTTTACTTATCACTCAGGCGCGGCTCATCCAAGAGCCGTGCCACCCTTACAACTTAATCCCTCCATGGTCATGACGAATAACATCTATAACAAAGAGAACCTGAAACAGTTGCTGGAAGACATCATGCCCCATCGTAGCGACACAGTGCAGTTTGAGCGTCCTGTAGATTTGGAGTTCAACACAGAAGACGGACTGGCCGTTTTCGGAGCCAAGGGACTTATACATACACCATCAGGTCACCAACTCATCCTGAAAGACAACACGCAAGTCGAGCTGTTCTCCAACTATGATGAATGCCTTGATTACAAGCCGGTCTTTGAAGCCTTGAAATCCTCAAACCACCATCTATCAGTGAACCGATTCATGGAAAGCTTAACAGAACGCATCAATGCCAACAATCCAGCCACAATCATCCAACAGCATAAATCCATCACCATTATGGAACAGACTAAAGATACAAAAGACAACGAACCCTTGGAGAAAATCATGCGGGACTTGATAGCCAATATGCAGAAGTCAGGCATCAAGGACATTCCCCTGCCATGGGGAGACAGCGTTCATCTTGGTCGGGACGGTATACTTGTTCTTCATGAGCAAACTGAGGATGCCGATGTCAAGACCATCCCTTTCACCAACTTGACCGCCAGCCAACAAGACGCATTCACCAGACATGCGTTAGAGGGGTTACGAAAGATGGCCAGCGGAGATAACAAAAGCCAGGATGCCGTAAGAGAAAACCTGCCCAGTGATCGGCTCACCCGTTTGGAGGTCATTGGCTATCCTTTCTTCAAGAAATGGAAGGAAGACGGCTCGCTGAACATCCCGACCGTTGAAGAGTCCTTGTACTGGGATTACGCAGCAGGCAATCGCTCCCTTAACGAGGCAGCAAGAGAATTGCATACCGCAGGCAGAACCAACTTCGTGGACGAGGACAGCACCATGAAGGTCTTCGCACGTCTGAACGAGAAATACCATAAACTGACTGATGATTTGAAACCATTTCCCTTGGGAATCCTCATGCTCAAAGACCTGTTGGACAAGATGGGAAACCCCGATAGTGTGAATATCGTAGGAGCGAAACCATCACTCTACATCCCGCAGCGTTTTGGCGACCGGGAAGTGAGTTTTGAGGACTTGAAGAAGGGTAAGGACGGCGCTCTGCTTGTCGGAAATGCCGAAGACGGATATTACCGTTTAGAGAAACTGAACGACAATAACCTTTATACAGTGGAATCCGCTCTGCGCAGAACCAACAATAACCGTCCTGAGAACCTGGTCAACGAACTTGTGCGCCAGTTAGAGACAGGCAGAGCCGATGTCGAGCCACACCTCGCCAAGGATAATTTCCTTGTAACCATCAACGACAATCCCCATGAAAGGAACTACGAACGTGGTTTCAAACAGTTCGTCATCGACCCTTTCATCGTCAACAAAGACCACATCTTCCTCCAGCACGACTGGGACAACCGTGCGTCCGTGATCAGCGTTGACCCAAAGACCTTTGAGAAGATTGTCATGCACACCGAAGACTTGTGGGAAGCCACAAAAGCCGCCAAGACAGCCGTGGTCAACCGTACGACCGACCCAAGCGCCATGTCCTTCAACGCAGGGCAAGCCGAGGTGATTGACAAGTTCCTGGGCAAGGGTTCTACTCTCCGTTCGGCCAACGCCAGCAGACTCATGCGGTCGGTGGTACCCGAACTGTCCGAGAAGAATCCACCCTTGGCCTGGGTGAACGCCACGACCAGAGAGGTCATGTCCATCGCCGAGGACTTCGAAAAGTACAAATCCGAACACCAGAGCCTTAGTAGTGGCGTGAGAAGATAGTATACACATAGGTTGAAACCTTACAGCACATACAGCACATACAGCACACGAGATGAATGCCAGTGACAAAACCTCAGACAGCCCTCGCCCTTCCAAAGCCAATGAAGTGAAGGTGAGATGGGACGGCGTGCTTGATGTGCAGGCCTACGCTCCTTACCCGCAGGTGCGCAGCCTTGCCCACCGGCTCAAGGCCAACGACCCCGACGCCATCAATGAGGCCGCCGAGGTCATGGCGGGTTTGGTCAAGGGCATCAGCCGTTCCACCGCTGGCTCCGTGTTGGTACCTATCCCCAATAGCACAGGAAGGGCTGTTTATACAAAGGCATTGGCAGAGAAGATAGCGGAGCGCACAAGCCTCCAGTTCATTGACGCTTTGGAGTGCAAGCCCCACAAGCAGCTCTATGACAAGAAATCGCAGTCAGGCAACGAAGGACTCCGCCCCATGAAATTCAACGTCATAGGTGAAATCCCCGAAGGCAAGCATGTCGTCCTCGTCGATAACGTGCTGGATACTGGCACCACAGCCATGTCCGCATTCAAGCAACTGAAAGGCAACGCCAGCCTATTGGTTTTGGGCAGCACCACCAACTACAAGAAGTACAACTATCCCATCAGGGTAAGCATCAGCACAGAGAGACAGCCGTCAGAGGTGAGCACAATTATCCTTGGGAACAAAACTATCAACAATATGGATCAGACAGAAGACAGAAAAAGGCAGGAACAGATACTTCAGGAGGAACAGCATTCCGAAGAAGAGAAGAAACGCCAGGAACAGGAACAGCAGGCAGAACAACAGAAGAAAGAGCAAGAGCTGAAGGAACAGGAAAAGAAAGAGCAAGAGAAGAAAAAGGACAAGGAGGCGGTCACCGCTTCCAAGATGTTGCTCCAATCGACCCTGCTCATGACCGCCATCGCTATGGCCAAGGACTCCATGGGCGACAAGAAGGTTCCAGAGAGCCGTCAAGGCGCATGGCTCAACCCTGGCTTCAAGACAGCCCCGTCCCTTCTCGGCACCAAGATGCCCATCAGTGGTTTCAACGCCGTGATGATGTCGTTGCACTCCGATGCCAACGGTTTCAAGACCAATGTCTATACTACCTACGAGAATGCCAAGAAAGAAGGCATGAGCGTGATGGGCGGTCAGAAAGGACTCCCTTTCAACTGGTACCAATACGACAGTTACGTCAACAAGTACAACGTCAACGACGTGATAGACAAGACCGTTTTCGACAAGTTGTCACCACAGGACAAGGAACTGTTCAAGGTGAGGCAGGAGAAGACCATGCGCTCCGTGCACAACATCGACCAGACCATCATGCCTTACGAGTCCAAGGAGGTCTACGAAAAGATCCTGGCTGAAAACGGCGTTTCGGTGACAGACAAGACCGAACAGCAAGACAAGGACGAGCAACAAGAGGAAGTCACGGAGGAAAAGTCTCAAGACACACTCTCCCCCATCCTCAGACAGTTCTACGACTTGAAATCGAAGCACCCCGACGCCATTCTTCTCTTCCGTGTTGGCGACTTCTACGAGACCTACAGCAAGGATGCCGAAGCCACAGCTAAGACCCTAGGAATCACCTTGACCAGACACAACACCCAGAAGGACAAGGACAAGAGACCGCTCTACATGGCGGGCTTCCCTCATCATGCCCTCGACACCTACTTGCCGAGACTCATCCGTGCAGGTCACCGTGTGGCCATCTGTGACCAGCTGGAACTACCAAAGCAATCCAAGAACCAGACAAAAAGGAGCATCACCGAAATGGTCACCCCCAATGGCCATCCCAATCAATCATCCCCTGTTGACCCCTACGAGGCCAAGGCCAGGGAAGTCAACACGAAGGTGGAACAGTTGGTGAAAGCCATGAAGGACGCGGGATTGAAAGTCGTTCCTTCCATCTATTCCCATTCCACTTACCACGCAGATACCGACATCATGGAGGTCCTGCCCGAACCCAAGTCCTACACGAACAAAGGATTCGGTTACCTGAACAAGGTCAGTGAACGGGCCAACGAGATACTCCGTGAGGCGGTAGCCTATACCGGCACATCCGAAAGGCTCAACAGGGCATCACGTGCCAACATGCTGCCCGAGTCCAACGAGCGTTACGAGCGTTTGGTGCAGGAGGTGACCGCAGGCTCACTGATGCTGAAGATGGGACTGTCAGCCAAGATCTCCAAGAACAACCTGGACAACATCGATTTCTGGCAGAGAGAACTCAAGGAAGACCCCAAGTTGCTTGACCGCCTTGAAAGGGATGTCAACAACGCCATCGAGGTGCTCGACAAGATCAGCAAAGGCCAGAAGGTCGATTATGCCGTCATCCGTGGCGACAGCAATATGGACACGCTCCAGCCCCGCAGTTACTCCATCGCCTCCGAACTGGCCAGACTGCCCGACATCAACACCCGTGAGGTCGTGGTGGTCAGGGACAGCAAGACCAACTCGGCGGCTGTCATCCTGCCGAAAGGTGCGTCCATGGATTTCGACAACGAGTTGCCGGGACTGTCCAAACAGCGCATCATCTCCGCCTTGCGGAGGGAAGGAGTCGGCGACATCACGTTCTATAACGCAGGTGGAGCCTTGGGCCTGAACCAGCCCAACGACTTCTTCAAGGGCAAAACCGCCGAGGTGGCCAAACTGAGGAACTGGAACCTGGTCACCACCTCAAAGATTGACATGAAAGCCGAACTCGTCCGAACTGCCAAGCCCGAACTCAAAAGCGTCAGCCTTCAGAAAGTGCCGGAAGGACAGCACCAGGGCCGTTACGCGCTGGTCATCCGACCCGTCGAGGGAGAGACCGTCACCATCCTGCCCGAGAAGAACGACGTGACCCGTTTCTTCCATGCGGTGAAAGAGGGAAACAGCAGCGAGGTGAAGGAAGAACTGGGACAGAAATACATCGCCATCGCACAACAGCATCCCGAACTGAGGATGGGTGATGTCTTCATGCCCAAAGTGGCAGACGGGGTCGATCTGAAGAGAATCAACAGGGTCTCCTTGGTGGAGGACAAGAACGACAAATCCAAGTACATGGTCGCCCAAATCGACGGCATGTCCTATCGGAAGAAGATCAGTGCAGAGCAATGGTCTAGCATGTTCTATGTGGACGACAAGAACGAGTACAAAGTCAGGCTCGCCGCCTCCTTGCTGGGCGCAGAGATTCGTCAGGTGGACAACAACAGGCTCCAGTTCGAGGAGCAAGGCGACCAGGTACAGGCCGAAGCGCAGAACGATGCCAGTCCCAGGCGTGGGTTTCATCGGTAGGTTCCTCTCGGGCTACGGAAAGGCACAGTCAGACGATTTAGACCGTATCTAACAAGCAATACCATATAAACAGACAACATGGGTAAAGGACAGTCTATCAGCACAACCAAGCAAGAGTTTCTCGACAAGTACTCAGGGTATGCCATGCAGCTCCAGCAGATGTATGGCATACCCTCATCCGTCATCCTCGCCCAGATGGCCGTAGAGAGCGGATGGGGAACCTCAGGCAATGCCAAGGAAGCCAACAACTTCTTCGGCGTGAAGGCAGGCAAGACATGGAAAGGACCTGTGCGCTATGCCTGGGACGATGAAGACAAGAAGAGTCCTTTCCGCATCTATGCCACATGGCAGGACAGCATCAACGACTACGCACGGTTGCTGATGACCAGCCGTTACAATTGGTGTTGCAAGTACGACTCCACCGACCACATCAACTGGATCAAGGGAATCAGAGAGAGCGGTTACTGCACCGACAACGCATACGTGGAAAAGATTGAAGCCACCATCAGGGCAAACGGCTTGGATCGTTTCGACCGACAGGCAGTGGCAGACGCTCAAGCCAAAGGCATCACCATCGGCTACAAACGCGGTTTCACACCCGAAATCCATGCTGGCAACACAAAGGGAGGAGAAGTAAGTCAACAGACATCTGCCCACCAAGACGCTGACCTCAGCAAAAGGTACTCCTTTCCCATAGACGGAGACATCGTGGTGACATCAGGCTACGGCAACCGCAGCAAGCCCAACGCCAAGGCATCCTCCAACCATCAGGCACTTGACATCAAGGCAGACCGCACTCCAGTCTTTGCCACGGAGGACAAAGGACGTGTCATCGCCGTCAATGAGAATGCCGCTCTCAACTCGGGCAAGTACATCAAGGTTCGTTACGACCGTTCCGACGGCACAAGATACGATGTGACCTACATGCACTTGAATGAGATAGACGTGAAGACAGGCGATGTGGTCAACGCACACCAGAAGATAGGTGTCAGTGGCAACACGGGCAACACAACTGGTCCGCACCTCCATTTCGCTGTCACGAGACACACGCCAGACGGCAAGGCTGAGAAGATAGACCCATCGAGGTATCTGGCAGAAATCGCCGTGTTAGGTGGTATTCACACATCGGTCACGATGCGAGGCAGCAACAAGGACCTATTGGCCGAATACAAAAGTCAAATACCATCCCAACAACCACAGCGCAACGACAATGACTTGAACTTGATCACCGAGGCACAGCGCAACCAGTTGGCCGAGCGATACGGACAAGTACAGATGCGTCAGGAGAATGACTTCATCTCGCAGTTGATGTCGCAGAACCAGTCGGACGTACATGGCGACTTCCTGTCGGAAATGATTTCCATGGCCTTCAGCGCGGTAGTGGCATTGGCGATACAGTTGGACCATGGCGAGTATAATGATACCGTGGTGGAAGAGGAACTGACACAGGATCAAGCCAGGCAAGTCTCAAATTTAAAAGGCGCTAACACGCAGTATGTCATTGACAGAAGCAGAGACATAAGCGCTAAGCAAGCCGCTCAGGAAGCCTCGCTTGCATTCGACAAGGAATATCCAGAGAACCAACAAACAGGTGTGAGGCTTACATAATAAAACCATATATAACTATTTACATATTATCTTATATACAACAATATTCTATAAAACAGATAATAAAACCAATAATACAACAAATATAAAAAACTATCAGTCAGTATGATTAAATGTGAAGTTACAGTATGCGGTGCCATCAGCCGCAGTGCAAGCGTGAAGCAGAACAAAGACGGTCAACAGTTCATCTCCTTCGGAGTGACCATTCCCATCAAGAGCCGTAAGATGGATGACGGCTCTGCCGACCTTGAACTCGGTGTTACCATGGACGGTGACCAACGCCAGGCAGCCCAGTTCACCACAGGGCGGCGGGTGCTCATTCTCGGTGTGTTGACCTTGAAGAAGAAGAACGGCAGAACCTACTTCAACCTCAAGGCTGAAGGCGGTGTTGAACTGGCCAAGTCCGGCGATCCAGACTCCATTGTCGGGACAATGCAGTTCAAGGGCAAACTCGGACCGAAAGGCGTGGAGCACAAGGTCTCCGACAATACCAAGAAGCCTTATCGTGCGTTCTCCGCATGGTCGTCAGACAGGGACGGCGAGAACATTGATTTCATCT
>CAMOWU010000130.1 GCA_946628545.1 uncultured Bacteroides sp.
AATACTCCACTCCTACAACTTTTAGAACACTTTTCTTACATCGAACTCACGTTAAAAAAAGATACTGGCTCTGATATTATTAGTCCAGAGTTATGAAAACATTTATACATAATAGTGTTATGATTACAGATATTGAAACAAACAAAGTATATTTCAGCAAAAGACTTACCTGGTATAAGTGCTGGAAAGAACTTAGGAGAATTCTTGTCGAAGCTAAAATAGATTTCGACCTTCTTGAGAATACTAACGACAAGTGGACAAGAGACTATATGCCTATTCAAGTTGAGAAGAGCAAGTTCGTCAGTTATGTTTATAATCCTGACTATTTGCAGTCAGAAGATGATAAGAAAAGCATTACTATATGGTCGAATATACCTAACCTACCGCCTATGTCAGAAATTGTTGATACAAAACTGATAATCGATGGTGGTAATGTGATTAAGTGTTCTGATAAGGTTATAATGACGAATAAAATATACACAGAGAATCCAGGTCTTACAGAGAGACAGGTAATAGAAGAGTTGGAACGATTGTTTGGGAACATTGTCATCATCCCTTGGAATTATAACGATGAATGGGATTTCTGTGGCCATGCTGATGGGATGGTTAGGTTTATTGATAAGGACTATGTTCTTCTAAACAACTTCTGTGATCATCCAAGTGATATCTGGCTACTAAACGAGATAAAGAAAGTTTTAAGGGATAAGCATATAGGATTTCATGAGTTGCACTATGATGTGAAGTATCATGGGATAAATGACTGGGCTTACCTAAATTTCCTACAAGTTGGAAATAAGATTCTTATGCCAACTGTTGAAAAAGAGGAAGATGAATTGGCGATTAAGCAACTTTCAGATATTTATAGTGATTATGAGATCATACCAGTTCCTTTGTTATCTATAGTTAAAGCAAATGGGAAGTATGGAGGAGGTGCCCTGAATTGTATCTCTTGGAATATTTACCAAGATTAAACGACACAAATAGAGAATGGATACCATTCCCTCGACAGAGAGTTATTGGGGCAACAGCAAAAGACATAGGCTGAGACCTGTACTTATGAGAGTGGAAAATAATGTAAAAAACATAGAAAACACTTGCTTTATAATAAGATTATAATTATCTTTGCATAAAACTATTTTTTTCATGAATGCGTTATGATGGTTTCTAATCCTTTCATTACCAACGGATATGTTTCTCCACACTATTTCTGTGACCGAGTAGTGGAGACTGAACAATTGGCAAGGTTGGTGACAAACGGCAACAACGTAGCACTCATCTCACCTCGCCGACTGGGGAAGACGGGACTGATACAGCACTGTTTCCAGCAAAAAGAAATCAAAGACCAATATTACACATTCATCGTGGACATCTATGCAACTAAGAATCTGCAGGAGTTTGTCTATGAGTTGGGGAAAGCTGTACTTGGAGTTCTGAAGTCAAGGGGACGTAAGGCATGGGAGAAATTTCTGAATACGATAGGTTCGCTTCGTAGTAATATCTCATTCGACATCAACGGCAATCCAGAGTGGGGATTAGGTGTGGGAGACATCAAAGTTCCTGAGTTTACGCTCGACGAGATCTTTGCCTATTTGGAGCAAGCCGACAAACCATGTTTCGTAGCTATCGATGAGTTTCAGGTCATAGCCGACTATCCAGATAATAAAGTGGAGGCTGTGCTACGTACGAGAATACAGAAGTGTCGGAATACGTGTTTTATCTATTCAGGTTCGCAACGCCACATGATGGCAGAGATTTTCATCTCTCCGTCTCGTCCATTCTATCAAAGCACAAGTTTAATGACTATCGAGCCTATTGACTGTGAGAAATATGTGGAGTTTGCGCAAGGGTTGTTCAGAGAACACCATAAGGAGATAAGCCGTGAAGCCGTTGTTTCCACTTACCAGCGGTATGAAGGTGTTACCTGGTATGTACAGTCAGTCCTGAACGCATTGTTTACATTAACAGAACGAAATGGAGTGTGTACGAAGGAAATGATAGAGCCAGCCATTCAGCAGATTATTACTCAACAGAGCTTTGCTTATAAAGCACTACTCTTCCAATTGCCACCAAAGCAAAAGGAAGTTCTGATGGCCATCTGCAAGGAGGGTAAGGCAACCAATCTGACCTCACGTTCGTTCCTTCAACGCTATCATCTTACTGCCAGCATGGTGCAGGGGGCAGTCAAAGGTCTCTTGGAAAAGGATTTTATCACTCACGACATGGGCACCTATACGCTTTACGATCAATTCTTTGCACAATGGCTGATACAACAATAAATTATCCCGCATCATTAATCACTTAGCTGAGTCGTTGCCTTGGTTTAATATCCGTGAAAGGGTCATCAAGGCAAGGCAAATACAGGAAGACTATGCGCTGTAATCATCCAGAAGGCGGTTAGGTAAGCCGCCATGCTATGGCGGCCCCTCCATACCTTCCAGATGAAAATCTTATTTCTTGAACAACTTCTGTGCAAACATGGTGAGATAGATGCGCCAGTTGCGCCAGATGTGGCCTCCGTCGTTCTCATAGTACACGTAGGGATAACCTTTCTCATCCAAATACTTGCGCAGGTTGCTGTTCATCTGCATCAGGAAATCTTCCTTACCGATAGCTATCCAGTAGAGCTTGGGCTTGGAGGCGAAAAGACGCGCCATCTGCTCCTCAAACTTCGGATCACCTGCCTGCATGCGGGCTGCCGCAGACTGAAGGCCATAGTAGTCGAACTCCTCGGGATAAAGACGAGAGATGCCAAAGGTGTGACCACCACCCATCGACAATCCTGTCACTGCACGGGCCTCACGCTTGGCAATAGTCAGATAATGACTATCCACAAAACGAACGATGTCCATGAAACTCTCTTCCATCGAAGCCTTGGCACCTCGCTGGTTGAAAGCATTGCCATCGGGGGTGTACATCCCCTCATGCCACCATCCAGGAGCGGCATTGCAAGTGGGATTGCCGTTGGGCATCACCACAATCATCGGCACAGCCTTACCCTCAGCAATCAAATTGTCCATAATCTGGGAAGCACGACCTAAGTCGCCCCAAGCGGTCTCGTCACCACCGTGACCATGAAGCAGGTACATCACAGGGAAACGCTTCTTGCCATCGTAGGCAGCGGGCAGATAGACGGTCATGCGACGCTGCTGACCCAGTGTCGGACTGTCGTACCACACACGGGCAAGCGTTCCATGCGGCACATCGTTGACCTGGTAGAGATGCCCCTTGTCGTCGCTGGACTTCGACACGATGAAAATATTACTCAACGTCGAGATGTCGCGGTTCACATAACTGTTGGCAGGGTCAATGAAACGCTGGCCATCTACGTTGAGACTGTAAGAATAGAGTTCGGGGTTGAGCGGCTCGGTCGTCACTGTCCACACGCCGTTCTCCTGCTTGGTCATAGGAAGATTCTTTCCGCGTATCTCATCGAAGTCTCCAGTCACGCTCACTTGCTGGGCTGTGGGATCGTAGAAGTTGAACGTCACTGTCCCGTCGCTGTTCACTACGGGAGATTTCACTCGCGGACGCTGGCCTAATGCCTGCTGGCCAAAACTGCTGGCTGCCACCATATAGCAGCACAATAATGTCAGGATTCGTTTCATATTAGTAATAAAATAATAAGGTTTGATTCAACTTGAAAATGAACTCTACTTGCCGCATTCATCATAGAAGAGATGGAAATGTGTCACGGCGGTGATGCCCTTGCGAAGCATGTCGAGGGGGAAATTCTCGTTGGGCGAGTGGATGGCATTGCTCTCCAGACCGACGCCCATCAGGATGGTCTTGACGCCCAGGACCTTCTCGAAGGTGGCGATGATAGGGATGCTGCCACCACGGCGAACGGGCAGAGGCCGCTGGCCAAAAGCAACTTCAAATCCTCGTTCGGCGGCCTTGTAGGCTGGAAGGGAGATGGGGCAGACATAACCCTCACCGCCGTGCAGGTAATCGACCTTCACCTTCACGCCCTGAGGAGCGATGCGCTGCAGGTGCTCTCCTACCAGACGGGCTATCTTCTCACTGTCCTGATGGGGAACCAAACGGGTGGACAGTTTGGCAAAGGCCTTGCTCGGAATCACGGTCTTGGCGCCCTCGCCCGTGTAACCGCCCCAGATACCACAGCAGTCGAACGAAGGACGACAACTGTTGCGCTCCAGCGTGCTGTAGCCTTTCTCACCCCAGACAGCATCTACACCGATGGCCGACTTATACTGCTCCTCGTCAAAGGGAATATGGGCAATCATCTCGCGCTCTTCTGCCGGCACATCCTCCACATCGTCGTAGAAACCTGGCACCGTGATGCGCCCGTCGGCATCCGTCAGACTGGCTATCATCTGGCAGAGGGCATTGATGGGGTTCATCACAGCACCACCGAAATGACCGGAGTGAAGGTCGCGATTAGGACCCGTCACCTCAACCTGCCAGTATGAAAGACCACGCAAACCAGTGGTCAAAGAGGGCAGAGAGGCACTCAGCATCGACGTGTCGCTCACCAGGATGATGTCGGCACGCAACAAGTCCTTGTGCTGCTCGCAAAAGGACTCAAGACTCGGAGAACCGATCTCCTCCTCTCCTTCCAAGATAAACTTCACATTATGCCGCAACAGCCCCTGGCTGACCAAATACTCGAAGGCCTTGCACTGGATGAACGACTGGCCTTTATCGTCGTCGGCACCACGGGCGTAAATCTTTCCGTCGCGGATCTCGGGTTCAAAAGGATTGGAATGCCATTGCTCCAAAGGCTCAACGGGCATCACGTCGTAATGACCATAGACCAAAACCGTGGGAGCTGAAGGGTCAACGATTTTCTCTGCATAAACCATAGGATTGCCATCCGAAGGCATCACCTCAACGCGGTCGGCACCAGCCGACTTGAGCAGGTCTGACCACTGTCTGGCACACCGGATCATATCCTCCTGATGCTCATGCTGTGAACTCACACTCGGTATGCGGATCAAACTGAACAGCTCGTCCAGCATCCGCGACTCATTCTCTTCAATATATTGCTGTATCATTTACTGTTAGGTTTTTATTATCATTGCGAAGATAGAAAAAAAGGATGGACTACACAAATAATACCTTGAACATTTTTTGTGTTGTCGCATAAATACATTATCTTTGCTCAAGACTTGATTTTGGTACACTCTCATCAACAACCTGCAATCATGGAAGAGAAACACATCAGACAAGCGGCTGTGGCGGGACAGTTCTATCCCGCTGACCGCCAAGAAGCCATACAAGAACTGGAAAACCACTTCAGACCTTTCAACAACTGCGAAAGGCGCAACGATATCCAGGCCGTCATCGTTCCGCATGCTGGATGGGTCTTTTCTGGCGAAGTAGCGGCATCTGCTTTCGCACACATCAACCCAGACAAAACCTACGAACGCATCTTCCTCATCGGGCCAAGCCATCACGTCTATCTCGACGCCATCGCAGTCGATACCGCCTCCACACACTATGCCACTCCATTGGGCGAAGTGGAAGTGGATAGTGCCGTATGTCAGGAACTGGCGAAAAACCAACCACTCTTCAAATACGATCTACGCGCATTCCAACGGGAACACTGCCTCGAAGTGGAGCTGCCTTTCCTCCAGCACCACCTCAAACACATGCCGCCCATCGTACCCATTGTCATCGCCACCGACGACTTCGCCAAACTGATCGACCTCAACGATGCACTTGCACCCTACTTCAACCAACACAACCTCTGGGTCATCTCATCCGACTTCAGCCACTACCCCAACTACGACGACGCCTGCAAGGTGGACCAACGAATGGCAGAAGCCATCAAAAGCGGCAATGTGCAGATACTTGGCAACACGGTCGAACGCAACGAAAAAGAACATATACAAGGACTATCCACCTGTGCTTGCGGTCTATCGGGCATCTTTACCTTGTTGCTCAACTGCCACCGCGACGCGTCACTCACCGTGAAGCACATCATGTACCGCAACTCGGGCGACAGTCCCTACGGCGACCACGACCATGTGGTGGGCTACCATTCCTTCATCCTCTATCCTGACCAAAAAGCAGCTCCAGCCTTCACACTCGACAGAGACGAGATGGCAACACTGCTGCAGATAGCACGCGAGAGCATCCAATCGGCCTGCACTCATCAACCCATGCCTGTCATCGACATCAACGAGAAACTCACTCAACCACTCGGAGCATTCGTCACACTGCACAAGAACGAGCAATTAAGAGGCTGCATCGGACATTTCGGAGAAGACACTCCCCTGCACCGAATCGTGAAGGAAATGGCATTGGCGGCGGCGTTCGACGACCCACGGTTTCCCAAGGTCACAGCCAACGAACTCGACGACATCAGCATCGAAATATCGGTGCTCACACCGCTCCAGCGCATTCAGAATGCCGACGAGTTCATCTATGGACGACAAGGAATCTACATGCGCAAAGGATTCCGCAGCGGCACCTTCCTGCCACAAGTGGCTGAGGAGGTGGATTGGACCAAAGAGGAGTTTCTCGGACACTGCGCACGCGACAAGGCGGGCATAGGATGGAATGGATGGCGCGATGCCGAACTCTACACCTACGAGGCCATACGCTTCGAAGAAGGATAAAATGAAACAATGCCTCTACTACACCCTGCTTGACAACCAGTCCGTACGCTGCGAACTCTGTCCACACCGCTGCCTCATCAAGGCGGGGGCTACAGGACTGTGCCGCAGCCGCAAGAACATCGACGGGCAACTCATGTCAATGGTCTATGGTCAACCTTGCGCATTGGCCATCGATCCCATAGAGAAAAAACCGCTCTACGGCTTCCACCCTGGCGAACAGTGCCTGTCGCTCTCATGCACGGGGTGCAACCTCAGATGCAAGGGATGCCAAAACCACGACATCTCACAAGCACGACCCGAAGAGGTGGACCACTATGAACTGACACCTGAAGCGCTGATCACACTGGCACGACAACACCACCAGGACATCATCGCATACACCTACACCGAACCGCTCACTTGGTATGAATACACACTCGACTGCTGCCAAATGGCGCACCAAAGCAGCATGAAGAACGTACTGGTATCCGCAGGATATATCAACGAACAACCACTGCGGCAAATCGCACCACTCATCGACGCTGCCAACATCGACCTCAAGTACTTCAACGATCAAACCTACCGACAACTCTCAGGCGCATCGCTACAGCCTGTTCTGCAGGCACTGCAGATATTGAAGGAATACGGGGTATGGCTCGAAATCACGCACCTGATGATTCCCGGCACAGAAACGGAGGAGGAGTTCCGTGACATGTGCCAGTGGCTCGTAGAGCACGGCTTCGCCTCTACCCCACTCCACCTCTCGCGATTCTTCCCGCGCTACCACCTCACCAATGGCTACCAACCCACACCGCTCAGCACGCTTCAACGAGCCCGTCAGATTGCCTGTGAGGAGGGCCTCACCCACGTCTTCCTCGGCAACGTATAGCAACTAAACAACCAAACCTCTACACCCCTTCCACTTATGACCATCTCACTCAACACACTTCTCATCCTCATCTCATTACTGCTCAGCAAAGGTTTCCAACAGGGCAATGACAATCCTGTCAAGCCTGCTTTCATCGTACCCGACAACGGCACCGTAGCCGACGCTTTCAACGCTGCACAGGCACGACAGGACACCACGGCACGATTCGTCATCTTCATCCGCAATGGCTCATATCAACTCTCTGGCGACAAAGGGAAGACCATTCGGGTGGAAGGGGTGGACTATCCAAGCCCCATCACAACTCTGTCCGCTCCGAATGTGAGCATCATCGGTGAGAGCATGGACAGCACCATCCTCTGGAACAATCCCGAACACGAGGGCATCGACATCACTGCCACACTGCTACTCAACCCCAGGGCCATCAACACCATCATCGAAAACCTGACCTTAAGAAACGCCTATGAATACAACGAACGCAACTTCGCCGGAAGGGCTGTGGCACTGCAAGACCAATCGACAGGAACGATTTGCAAGAGAGTGAAACTGCTGAGCCACCAAGACACCTATTATTCCAACAACAATGCAGGAGACTTCCTCTTCGAGGACTGCGAACTGCATGGCACCGTGGATTTCATCTGCGGGGGTGGAGATGTGCTCTTCCGCCACTGCTGCATCGTGCTGGAGGACCGCAACAAGGCCGACTGCATTACGGCTCCTGGAGTGCCGAGGAAGAATGGATACGTCTTCGTGGATTGCACCATCGATGGCTCTCCGTCGCAAGACGGACGCTACAGCCTCGGACGGGCATGGAAGGATGGCAGCCGATGCCAGTACATTCGCACACGTATGAACATCATCCCCAGAAAAGAGGGATGGACCGTGATGCGCGACTACATCCATCCTGGGCGCATGGCAGAATATGGCAGCACCGACCATCAGGGCAACAACGTGGATATGTCCGCGCGACGCAGCGTCTGGGGCAACGACAGCCTGAGGGTCAACATCACCCCCCTACTCTCACCCCAAGAGGCGGAACAACTCGCGACAGGACATTTCTAATTATTGCTTCCTATTACGACTATCTTTATTCTTAATCTCTGTGCGGAAAGACGCTGAAAGCGTCTCCTTTTGGTAACCCGCAGGACCCTGAAAGGGTCGCCCATCGCGTATCTCATCTAAAGCCTAAA
>CAMOWU010000131.1 GCA_946628545.1 uncultured Bacteroides sp.
TTGCCCGTGGACTGATAGGCAAGCATGTGGGTGATGTGGCCGACATCATCACTCCAGTAGGACAGAAGAAGATGAAGATACTCAACATCTCTGTCGGTTAAGCTTTTAATTAAGACTTTAGACTTTAGGCTTTAGACTTTAGACTTTAGGTGAATCGCCCTGAAAGGGCAGCATCATGTATAAAAGAAACGATTTTGCCCTTACAGGGCGTAACTACATATCATAACAAAACCCAGGGCGTTGCCCTGGGCTAAGAGATATTGGCCCTTCAGGCCGTCCTTTAGGCTTTAGGACTTTAGGTCAATCGCCCTGCAAGGGCAGTATCATGCATAAAAGAAACGATTTTGCCCTTACAGGGCGTAACTACATATCATAACAAAACCCAGGGCGTTGCCCTGGGCTAAGAGATATTGGCCCTTCAGGCCGTCCTTTAGGCTTTAGACTTTAGGTGAATCGCCCTGAAAGGGCAGCATCATGCATAAAAGAAACGATTTTGCCCTTACAGGGCGTAACTACATATCATAACAAAACCCAGGGCGTTGCCCTGGGCTAAGAGATATTGGCCCTTCAGGCCGTCCTTTAGGCTTTAGGCTTTAGTTAGTTAAGAGTTAAGAGTTAAGAATTAAGAAAGATAGACTTTAGTTAGTTAAGAGTTAAGAGTTTAAGGATAGAATCCCATAAAGTTGTTTGACTATGGCTACTATTTTCACAAAGATTGCTCAGGGTGAGATCCCGAGCTACAAATGTGCTGAGAACGATGAGTTCTACGCTTTCCTCGACATCAATCCACTGGTGAAGGGTCATACACTGGTGATCCCTCGCCGCGAGGTCGATTACATCTTCGACATGGAGGACGACGAGATTGGACGTTACCAGATTTTCGCCAAGAAGGTGGCACGTGCTATCAAGGCCGCTTTTCCTTGCATCAAGGTGGGAGAGGCTGTGCTGGGATTGGAAGTGAACCATGCCCATATCCATCTCGTGCCTATGCAGAGCGAGAAGGACCTTAACTTCGCCAATGCCAAACTCAAGTTGGAGCCTGCCGAGATGCAGGAGATTGCCGACAAGATTTACGCTGAGTTCCAGAAGCTCTGAAACGGGTAGAAAACGGATATAAATCGAGAAAACGATGGGTTATCCCATCGTTTTCTCGATTTATTAGGTGAAGAATGGTGAAAAAGATGTATTTTTGCATCTTGATAGTAATAGGTAACTATTCAGCCAAAACTTTTTGGGGTCGCTACGCTCAAAATTATAGGAAAATTATTTAGGAAAATTTGATTGACTGTGGCGGACGCGACACGTCGCGTCCCTACATGTGAGCTGGGTAGTTATAGTAATAGACAACAATATCAATGAGTGACTTCGATATAAGAGAACAGAGATACGCTTCCAAGGACGACGACATCGAAAAGGCGTTGCGCCCCTTGCGCTTTGACGACTTCCAAGGCCAGGAGAAGGTGGTTGACAACCTCCGCGTCTTTGTGGATGCAGCCAAATACCGCGGTGAGTCGCTCGACCACACCCTGTTGCATGGTCCTCCGGGACTGGGAAAGACTACCCTGTCGAACATCATCGCCAACGAGTTGGGCGTAGGTTTCAAGGTGACCTCAGGTCCCGTGCTCGACAAGCCGGGCGACTTGGCCGGTATCCTCACCTCGCTGGAGAAAAACGATGTCTTGTTCATCGACGAGATCCACCGTCTCTCGCCCGTGGTGGAAGAGTACCTCTATTCCGCCATGGAGGACTACCGCATCGACATCCTCATCGACAAAGGCCCTTCGGCACGCAGCATCCAACTGGACCTGAACCCCTTCACACTGGTAGGTGCCACCACCCGAAGTGGTCTGCTTACCGCACCTCTGCGTGCCCGTTTCGGCATCAACATGCACTTGGAATACTACGACGCATCGGTGCTGACGAAAATCATCCTTCGTTCCGCCGCCCTGCTTGAAGTGCCTTGTGACCCCTCCGCCGCCAAGGAGATAGCCAGCCGCAGCCGAGGAACGCCACGTATTGCCAACGCACTGCTCCGCCGCGTGCGCGACTTCGCCCAGGTGAAGGGTACGGGCCGCATCGACATCAACATCGCCAAATATGCCCTTGAGGCCCTCAATATCGACGCTTTTGGTCTGGACGAGATCGACAACAAGATTCTCACCACCATCATCGACAAGTTCAAGGGCGGCCCTGTAGGTCTGACCACCATCGCTACAGCCATCGGTGAGGACGCCGGCACCGTGGAGGAGGTCTATGAGCCTTTCCTAATCATGGAAGGCTTCATCAAGCGCACCCCCCGTGGCCGTGAGGTGACCGACCTTGCCTACAACCACCTCGGTCGCAAACGTCCTGGCAGCGTCTATGCTCCCACTTTGTTTGATTGAGCGATTAAACGATTAAACGGATAAACGATTAAACGATGAAACGGATAAACGATTACGCGATTAAACGAATAAGGTCATGGCTAATCTGAAATCATTGGCAAAGGACACTGCTATCTACGGTTTGAGCAGTATTGTGGGTCGTTTCATCAACTACCTGCTTGTCCCGATTTACACTTTCTCACTTCCCGCGGCTTCTGGAGGCTACGGGGTCATCACCAATGTCTATGCATGGACCGCCCTTGCTATGGTGATCCTGACTTTCGGCATGGAAACCACCTTCTTCCGCTTCGCCAACAAAGACGGTGAAGACCCCAACAAGGTGTATAGCACCACGATGATCACCGTGGGCACTCTGTCGGTTCTTTTCGTGGCATTGGTGCTGATATTCATCGGTCCCATCTCCTCTTTCCTCGGATATGGCGAGCACCCCTCTTGGGTGTGGGTGATGGCTTTGACTGTGGGTATTGATGCCTTCTCGTGCATCCCCTTCTCCTATCTCCGCTATCAGAAGAGACCCATCAAGTTCGCCACCCTCAAACTGCTCAACATCCTCATCCTCATCACGCTCAACCTCATCTATTTCGGTGCTTACAATGGCAAGGATCCAGGCTATACTTTCTATATCAATCTCATAGCCTCCTCATTGCTGTTTCTCGCTTTGGGAAAGGAACTGGCAGGCATCCGATCAGGATTCGACAGCCAGTTGGTGCGCAGGATGCTCAGTTACTCCTGGCCTATTCTGGTCTTGGGTATAGCAGGCATCTTGAACCAGACCGCCGACAAGATTATCTTCCCCTTCGTCTATGACGGAGCCGACGCTCATGCCCAACTCGGTATCTATGGTGGTGCGAGCAAGATAGCCATGATCATGGCCATGATCACCCAGGCCTTCCGCTATGCCTACGAACCCATGGTATTCGCCGGTGCCAAAGACCGCAACTCCAAGGAACTTTATGCCAAGGCAATGAAGTATTTCATCGTCTTCACCCTTTTTGCCTTCCTCCTGGTTGTGGGTTATCTTGATTTGTTCAAGCACATCATTGCCTCCGACTACTGGGAAGGACTGAAGGTGGTGCCTATTGTGATGGCTGCCGAGATCATGATGGGAGTGTATTTCAACCTGAGTTTCTGGTACAAGCTCATCGACAAGACCATCTGGGGAGCCATTTTCTCCGGTGTGGGATGTGCTGTCCTGATTCTGGTGAATATCCTCTTTGTGCCGAAATACGGTTATATGGCCTGTGCATGGGGTGGTTTCGCCGGTTACAGTGTAGCCATGATCCTATCCTATTTCGTGGGTCAGAAGTACAACCCTGTGAATTATCCGCTGCGTGATATCTTCGCCTACGTGGCTCTTGCCGCCGTGCTTTGCACCCTGATGTATTTCCTCACCCGTGGTATGAACGAGGTGGTTGGTGCGCTGGTCAACACACTGATCATCGCCGTCTTTGTGGTATATATGGTGAAGAAAGACTTCCCGCTGAGCAGTCTGCCCTTCATCGGCAAGCGATTCAAGAAATAATCAAATTTAACCACATCCCCTCCAGGGCGATGCCCTAGGCTATAGGGAGGTTGCCCCTTCGGGGCGCAGTTGCGAAAGATGAAATAATCAACAATTTCAATATTTAGACTATGAGAAGAATAGTGATGTCCATCGTCATGATGGCT
Source organism: uncultured Bacteroides sp. (assembly GCA_946628545.1). GTDB lineage: Bacteria > Bacteroidota > Bacteroidia > Bacteroidales > Bacteroidaceae > RUG11857. Next base: position 4,053 of record CAMOWU010000131.1, read on the forward strand.
TTTTTCGGTCTTGCCAAGGCCGATGAAGGTATGTGGATGATTTGCAACATCTCCGCCCGTACCGACAGTGTGCTCCAGTCATTAGGTTTGGAACTGACTCCTTCACAGATTTACAGCGACGGACAGCCCTCACTCAACAACGCCATCGTGATGTTCGGTGGCTTTTGCTCAGGAGTGGTTGTCAGCCCCAACGGTCTGGTCTTCACCAACCACCACTGTGGTTACGGTTCCATCCAGACCCACTCTACGACCAAGCACGACTATCTGAAGTACGGTTTCTATGCCAAGAAGCAGAAGGATGAGATTCCTACTCCCGACTTGTACGTTTCGTTCCACTTGCGCACGGTTGAGGTGACCGATCAGGTGATGGCCGACGTGACCGACGCGATGGATGAGCAAGCCCGTTCAGCCGCCATAGAAGCCGCTGCCGACAAGTTGACTGAAGCCGTGAAAGACAGCGTCAACGGCATCTATGCCCAGGTGGTGCCCTACTACCGTGGCAGCAAGTACTACATGTCGGTTTATCAGCGCTTCGACGACGTGCGTCTGGTGTGCGCTCCTCCAGAGAGCCTTGGCAAGTTCGGTGGCGACACCGACAACTGGGTATGGCCCCGCCAGACCTGCGACTTCAGTGTTTTCCGCATTTACGCAGGTCCCAACAACCTCCCTGCCGCCTATTCAGAGGACAATGTGCCTTACAAGACCGATAGTTACGCCCACGTCTCCACCCAGGGCTATCAGAACGGCAGTTTCTGCATGACCTTCGGTTATCCAGGCAGCACCAGCCGCTATATGAGTTCATACGGCATCGTCAACATGATGGAGAATGAGAACAAACCCAGGGCTCAGGTGCGCGGTGTGAAGCAGGACATCTGGAAAGAGGCCATGAATGCCAGCGACGACATCCGCATCAAGTACTCATCGAAGTATGCCGAGAGTTCCAACTACTGGAAGAACGCCATCGGAATGAACGAATCCATCGAGCGTTTCGGTGTGCTCGACGAGAAAAGAGCCTTTGAGAAAGAACTCAATGAATGGATCATGAGCGACACCGTGGCCCATGCCAAGTACATCGGTGTGCTTGATTCCCTGAAAGCCGAGTATGCCTCTACGGCTGAGGGCAACTTGGTTGCCACCCTGTTCGAGGAGACACTGACTGGTTCCGACCTGCTGATGCTTTCTTTCCAAGGCCTGATGTCGATTTTCAATGGTGGCGGCGACTTCCAGAAGCAAGCCAAGGAGACCTATAAGGACATCGACTTCGACCTCGACCGCCGCACCCTCGCCGCCTTGCTGCGCAACTATGCCGAGCAGGTGCCCAGCGAAGACTATCTGATGTCGTTCTATTCCACCATCAAGGACCAGTTCGGTGGCGACTACGATGCCTATCTCAAGGATGTCTATGCCCGTTCTTCATTCACCAAGCCCGATGTCATCCTCAAGACGGAGAAAGTGTCGGAATTGACAGAAGACCCCCTGATGCAAATGTCCTACAGCATGCTTGGCGCCATGTTCAAACTGCGTGGCAGCTTCGACAACAACATCAACCTCTTCGAGCGCAATCTGGAGGATGCCATGCGCGAGATGAACAAAGACAAGGAATATTATCCCGACGCCAACTTCACACTTCGCATGAGTTATGGTATTGTTGAAGGTTATTCACCCGATAAGGAGACTGTGTATGACTACTACACCAAATCATCTTCATTGCTGGAGAAGAACGTGAAGTTCCCCGACAACCTCGACTACACCTTGATTCCCGCCGTGAAGAAATGGCTCGCCAAGGGAAAGTTCGGCAAGCAGTATATCGACAAGACCACAGGCACCATGAACCTTTGCTTCTTGACCAACAACGACATCACCGGCGGCAACTCCGGTAGTGGTATGTTTGATGGCAAGGGACGTCTTATCGGCTTGGCATTCGATGGCAACTACGAGGCCCTGAGCAGCGACATCATGTTCAACAACAGCCTGACCCGTTGCATCGGTGTGGATATCCGCTATGTCCTTTCCGTCATCGAGACTTACTCCAAGGGCAAGCGCATCATGCAGGAACTGACCATTGAATAACCGACGGTGCGTATGCGCATAGGATTCGATGCCAAACGGCTGTTCTGCAACTACACAGGACTGGGCAACTACAGCCGCAACACCATAGCCGCTCTCAGGGACAAGTTCCCTGAGAACGACTATGTGTTGTTCACTCCCCGTGCTGTTGCCAACGACATCACCCGTCCCTTCTTGGACATGGAGGTGCATGAGCCAGGGACGGTGTTGAAAGGCGGTCTTTGGCGCACCTTCCTGCTCTCGCGCAACCTGCGCCAGAGTGGGATTGAGCTCTTCCATGGCCTGAGTCATGAACTGCCCGTGGGAATCCATCGATCGGGTGTGGCATCCGTGCTGACCGTCCACGATGTGGCCTTCAAGACCTTCCCCAAGATGTATCATTGGCACGACCGCCAGATCTACGACATGAAGTTGCGCTATGCCTGTCGGCATGCCGACCGCATCGTGGCTATCAGCCAGAACACCAAGAACGACGTGATGCGGTTCTATGGTGTTGATGAGGGCAAGATCGATGTGGTCTATCAGCCGGTGCAGGATATCTACTACACTCCCATGAGCTATGACGAAGCCGTTTCTGTCTGCACTGAAGCCGTTCCTGGTCTGCCCCGTGAGTTCATGCTCTATGTGGGTTCAATCAACAGCCGCAAGAACCTGCTGGGTATCGTCAAGGCCATGAATCACATGCCTGAAAGCATGCGGCTGCCTCTCGTGATTGTAGGCAACGGACGCGAATACAGGAAAGAAGTGGAAGACTACATCACAGCGCACCAGATGGGCAAGCGTTTCATCTGGCTGAGTCAGTTGAAGGACAACCGTCATCTCCAGGCCTTATATACTTTGGCGTCAGTCTTTATCTACCCTTCGTTCTATGAGGGATTCGGACTGCCAGTGGTGGAGGCGATGCTGAGTGGCTGTCCAGTGGTGACCAGTCAGGTGTCGTCGTTGCCCGAGGCAGGAGGCGATGCCGCGTTGCTGGTGGATCCTCAGCGTGATGGAGAGATTGCCGAGGCAGTTTGTCAAGTCTTGTCGTGGTCTGAAGATGAACGCGCAAAGGTCGTGAAGGAAGGGCGTGATTATGCTGTTCGTATGTTTCATCCCAATGTGATGGCTGAGCATCTGATGCGAGTGTATCAGCAGACCTTGGCGCAAAGTGCGATTGCGCAGACAGAAAGGTAATGGTATAGTTTCATTTCGGTTGATTGGTTTGTTTTATTCCTCTTCCTCTTTTTCTTTGTGTGCTTGTCGCTGCCGCTCTTCCCATTCCTCCTTGGTGCGCTTCCAGCGTTTGTGTGACCAGAGCCAGAGATGTGGCTCGCGTCGGATGTCCTCCTCAAGTAGTTGGCTGTAGATGTCGGTGAGTTGGTAGTCGGGGAACTCCTTGGGATTGTGGGTAATCTTGATGAGTTCGCAGTTGTAGTATCCTCGCTTGGGTCTTGTCATGCGTCCGTAATAGACGATGCCGTTGAGTTTCTTCGCCATCTGCTCCGTACCGATGAAGGTGGCAGTGTCGCGTCCGAGGAACTTGGTGAAGTAGTGTATGCTGTTCCATTTAGGCAGTTGGTCGCTGATACATCCAATGACCACTTTCTTGAATTCCGTCCTCATCTGTATGCATCGTCTGAGCGTTTTCTTCATCGGAATGCTCTCGCCTCCATACTGTTCTCTGAGGTGGAGGAAGATGCGGTCGGTCACCTTGTTGTAGAGCGGGTGGTAGATTTGTGAGATGTGTCTGTCGGGCGACCAATAGGGCATGGACGCAATCCATTCCCAGTCGCAGTAGTGCGCGAGGTAGAGGAACATGATGACCTTGCCTTCGGCGTAGCCAGGCTCCGCCTCTTCGAGATTGGTGAATGTCATCCTGCGCATCATCTCCTCCTTCGACATGGAGAAGGTCTTGATGTTCTCCACGATGTAGTCGCAGAAGAAATGATAGAACTTTCGCTCAATGTCTTTCAGTTCCTCATCGCTTTTCTCAGGGAAGGATCCCTTGAGGTTTTCCCTCACCACCTTTTTCCTGTAGCCAATCAGATGATATACCAGGGGGTAGAGCAGATAGTCGGAGAAGAAGTAATGCACGCTCAGCGGCATGAGCGAGATGAGCCAGAAGAATCCGAAAGTGATTTTGTAGAGTATGTCTTGCATTTTTTTTAGTCTTTAAACATTGACCATTGACCATTGACCATTGACCATTGGCTTCGCCTAAAATGCTCACGCTCGGCATAGCCCGAACAAGTTCGGCTCTGCCCTCGCTTAATCGCATTTTTGGGTGAATTATTACTGTTGGGTGTCGAAGATGCGGTCGTCGGCCACGGAGTCGGGCATCAGTTTGTCTTCCATGCCGAGGATGCGGTACACGTGGC
>CAMOWU010000132.1 GCA_946628545.1 uncultured Bacteroides sp.
CCCCTCCCCTTCGAGGGGAAAGACATCCTAAAAACTCCCCTCCCCTTCGAGGGGAGGGGCAGGGGTGGGGTCATCCACTTCACCCAACACACAGGGGTGGGGTTAAAAACTATCTAATATCCCCCACCTATCAAAAGCGTTATCGCCCAACATGTGTGATAACGCTTTGATTTTGTTAAAAATGACATGAAATTCGGCTTGCCTTGAAAAAAACTAAAAAAACACTTGCAGTTTTCATTAAAAAATTGTAAAATTGCACGCTAATTGTATCTAAAGGCCTTCCAAGGGAAAAGATTTTTCAACAATATTGTTTACTAATTTGTTTAACTTAACTAATGTTTTTTATGAAGCAAAAATTACTTTTAGCAGCCATGCTGCTTGGAGGTAGCTTGACCGCTTCGGCTCAGTGGACATTCCCCGAGCCAGAAACCACAGGTTTCAGCATCGTAGAGGGCACCAACTCTACCGACACGCTGTATCTCTACAATGTGGGCGCAAAAGCTTACTTCACCGAGGGTAATGCTTGGGGAACTCAAGCCAGCTCCGGTACTTCCGGTCTGAAGGTTTACTTCAACAAGTACATCCCCGCCGACCTTGCGGGCGCCGACTCTATCTGGGACGGCTCAACCTATCTGATTTGGGACTTCTCCTTGGCCAAGAATGAATGGAGAAACCTCTTCATCGACAACGAGACGCAAATGTACGTGGACCACGGAAGCCAAGGCAGCGACTGCTGGATGTTCTCTGTGGAGACCAACGGCTCTACTTTCCGCATCTTGCCCGGTGAGACCAATGGTTACAATGCCGCAACCTTGGGCTTCAAGGGTTATGTAGGTATCACTGAGGATCTTGAAGGAAATATCGCAGCAACCATGAGCCCGCTGCTCGTTCCCGAAGACATCGACGCAACCCAATTCAAGGCATACCATGTGGATTGGGCTTTCGTCACCAAGGAAGCTTATGAGAAACAGCAGGCTCTCGTTCCCGCTTACCAGGCTGCTATGGCTCTGAAGACAGAGATCGACAAGGCAGAGGCTCAGGGTATTGACGTCAGCGCTGAAAAGGCTGTCTTCAACAACACCAGCAGCACTGTTGAACAACTCGAAGCCGCTACCACTTCAGTGAAAGAAAAGATTGCCGGCAACCTCGAGAACAAGTACAGCCCAACTAATCCATACTTCATGGATGATGACTTCGTGGTGAACTATAAGTTCGATGACACTTCTGGCTGGACCACTACCACAGGTGCCCAAAACACAGGTACTGCCAAGAACAAGACTGAAGAGGCTGGCCGCGACGGCAACTTCTACTTCACCGGTACATTCTGGGAGAACTGGAACCCCAACGACTTCACTGGCAAACTCTACAAGGAGATGACCCAGATGCCACAGGGTGTGTATCGCCTCGAACTGGCTGCCTTCACCACTGCTGGCAATGGTTCTTACATCTATCTGAATGGCGACAGCACAGAAGTGACTTACGGCTCACCAGAGAAATATGAAGTGATCACTCTCGTTGAGGGTACTGATACCGTAGAGATCGGCCTCAAGGTTGTGAAACCAGCCGGATGGGTGGGTATCGACAACTGCCACCTTACTTACTATGGAAACAGCAACGCTTCTTTCCGTTACCTCATGGCTGAGAAGGCCGCTCTTAATACAATTCCTACCGATGCTTACTACCAGAAAGCCGCCAAGGCTGCTTACGATGGCGTTGTGGATGCAACAGCTGCACCTAACGGAGCAGACGACGCAGTGGCAAAACTGCAGCAACTGAATGACGCTTGGGCTACATTCAAGGCCAACCTCGATGCTTACCAGGCACTTAACGATTCTCTGATAAAAGGAAATCAGGTTATCGACGCTGGTTATGAGTCACCTGAATTGGCCGACTCCTTGATGAACGTTCAGGAAATGCTTGAAGATGGCGAATTGTCAACAGAGGAAGCAAAGAATAATGCCATTGAGCTTGGACAACTCATCGTGAAGGCTCTGCAGAATCCTCCTGTAGGTCGTGAAGTTGACCTCTTCACCAACACAGACTTCAGTGGTGCTGGAGGTTGGTATGTGGATCAAACAACTGTGAGCAATGCCACTTCTTCAACTCCTCAGATAGCTGGACTTTCCATCAACCCCAACGGCGAGCGCTGGAACGCCAACTTCGACTACTACCAGACAGCTAATGGTCTGCCAAACGGTGTGTACAAAATGACTGCACAGGCATTCTACCGCACTGGTTCAAATGCTGCTGCTGAAAGCGGCCGCGAAACCGATGAGATTCTTGCGTGGATCTACATCAACGGCACCAAGAAGGCTATCCACAACATCATGGACTTCACCCGCAATGCAGACGAGCTCATGGGTGCTGTGAGTCAGGATATCACCGGCAACTGCTATCTACGTACAGACGTGACTGGCGCTGAAGGTGAATCAGTTTACACACCTAATGGACAGAACTCCGCATCAGCATTCTTCCAGCTCGGTGACTACCAAAATGAAGTTTATGGCATCGTCACCGACGGCACTCTGCGTATGGGTATCAAGAGCGAAGGCACTATCTCCGACCGCTGGACATTGTTCGACAACTTCCATGTTTACTACATGGGTATGGACGAGGAAGTCCTCAGCCAAATCCTTGAAGAGAAGATTGCCAACGCCGAAGAAATGACAGAAAGTGGCATGGCAGTTGCTTCCAAGGATGCACTGAGCACAGCTATCACAACTGGTAACACCGCCCTCAGCAGCGGAGATGGCAATACCATGTTCAAAGCTATCCAGACTGTTGACGCCGCTATCGCTGGTGCAGAGGAGTCAGTGAAACTGTATGAGGATCTCTCCAACGAGCTTGACAAGCTCCTCACAGCCCTTGAGACTGCCAACGAGCAAGGTACAGGTAGTCCTGAAGCTTTCGAAGCTGCCGACGAGATGGGTACTGCCATCGAAGAGGCTCGCGAAAGTGGCAGCTGGACCAACGAAGAGGTGATTGCTAAGATCGCCGAGACAGAGTCCATCATCGCCGAACTGAAGAAGCCTGCTGACGTTCCAACCGACGATAATCCTGTTGACTACACAAGCTACATCGAGAACCCAACATTCGACACCATCGGTGACTTCACTGGTTGGAAGGGTAGCAGCTGGGGTGCTGGTGGTACCACTGGCCCAAGCGCTGAGCGTTTCCAGATGGACTTCGACACTTATCAGGAAATCTCTGTTCCTGCCGGTACATACAAACTGAGCGTGAACGGTTACCACCGCGCTGGTGATGCCGCTGCTGACTGGACAGCTTACAAGGCACAGCAGGAAGCTCTGGCAGAGGATCCCAACTACATCGATCCTACGCTGACTGCGTTCCTCTATGCCCACACAAGCGAAGGCGACTACTCTGTAGCACTGCCTCACGCTTCTGCTGGATGGGTGACAAGTCCTTACGGCATCGAATCTGAGTCTCAGGTAGAGTCTGAGGCATACATTCCTAACACCATGCTTGCAGCCGACACTTACTTCCACACTGCAAAGGTGGACGAGCAGGGCAACGAGTACTATCCTTACAACGTGAGCATCATCATCAAGGTGGGTGCCGACCAGAAACTGCGTCTCGGTGTGAAGCGCAATGCCGGCGGATCAACTCCTGGTGGCAACTGGACGATCGTTGACGACTTCGAGCTCATTTGCTACGGTACTGAGAGTGCTTTGACTCCAAGCGGCGACGCTTCAGGTGTTGAGAGCATCGCTACTGCAGAACCTGTATCTGTTCAGTACTTCACAGTGGGTGGTGCCCGTGCTAACGCAGCTCAGAAGGGTATCAACATCGTGAAGAAGGTGAACGCCGACGGTACAGTGACTGTTTCTAAGGTGCTCGTGAAGTAATCACGGATAAACAACCTGACCTTTGGTCAGAATTAAAAAAGGCATTGGACTCAGGTCCAATGCCTTTTTTGTAACTATCAGCGATTCAGTAGTTGATGGTCGCTTCGCTCAAATTTTCCTTTATAATTTTCCTATAATTTTGAGCATAGCGACCCCAAAAAGAGTATGGCTGAATAGTACGCCTTTTTTTACTTGTCCTCGAAGAGGAGGTCGGGTGTGTTGCGGATAAATTCGTAGCCGAAGCGGCAGCGGAGGCAGTTGCGCTTGATGCAGTACTCGTTGTGAAGCTGTATGAGCCCTTGGCTGTCGGCGGCGTTCTCGGGTACGACACCGAAGGCCGCCCAGTCCTTGATGATACGGTTCGTCTCTGGCTTCACCTGTTCCACCATCTCGATAGCGGCATCGGTGAGATGCTCAATCTGCTTCTGCTGGCCGTAAGCGAACAGCACAGGAGCCACTGTGTTGATGATCAGTATGTCTATAGAGGCTTTCGACAATCTATGGGCACTGCCCTTCGGAGTATGCCCATCACTCCCATTGCTCCCATTATTCCCATCATTCCCATCCGAGAAATAATAATTCCTCTGCCAATACTCACTCACGTGCGTCTGGAGCAGGTTGGCTAGTCCCTCAAAATCGACACCATACTCCCCTGTTTCCCCACTCTGGCGGTCGATGTCGAAGTTGAAGCGGTCGGCGGACAAGGAATTGGCTTGTTCCACGATTCTCGAGAGGTTGAGTCTTCCTTCATGATAGAGCATGGCGAGCTGGGCAATGCGGATATGGGGGAAATTCTGAGGACGCAATCTCAGGAACCGCCAAGCTGTATAGTCAATGGGATGCAAGGGCATGGTGGTCTGGAACTTCTTCTGCAAATAGCGGTATTCCCTCTGCAACTGCTGAAAATACGTGTCTTCGGGTGCTGACTTGGGACATAGCTCATCGAGCAATCCTGCCTGACCGAAGAAGATGGCCTCCACCTGCAAAAGATTGTCGCGGTGCTTGGCCACTGCTCCAAGCGGTATGCTCTTGGCCCAGCGTTCAAAGGCATCGCCGTTCTTACCGAAACCGAAATTGCGGGCAAGGGTGATGAAGAGGGTCTGCTCCCAGTCCTTGTCGCAGTCGCGCCAACGGTCGATAATCTGGTTGGTGCGCTGTTCCAAACGCTCCACATAGAGCGTTGACATCCAACTGTGGATGGTCAGTTTAGGCAGCTTGGCCACCAGCTTGCCACATCGGGGGGTGATGTCGGCGGATCGCAACTGCTGGTAGTTGTCGGTCACAGACCTTGGCACTGGCACCACCACCTGTGGAACGAGCGTCCCGTCAGTGCGCCTGACCTGGCTGTCGTCCTTACCCACCACATGCAGGATGATGCTGTCGTAGGCGGTGTCGTGATCGTGGCCATGACGGTACCAGTCGGAAGCGTTGTCGTGGATCTCCACGTTGCCCACCCACAACTGACCGTTGATTTTCACCTTGGCATTGAAGAAGTCTGGACCGGCGTCGAAATTGTGCAGTCCAGGGTTGATGACCTCCACCTGCAGGCCATCGGTCGTGTGCAGTCCTTCAAGCGGAAATATCTTGTGTTTCCATACATAATGGATTAAATCCTCCATAATTTTTGTTGTAATTGAGCGAGTTTGTATTAAAATTCGTTTCAAATATAAGAAATTTCAACATAATGACTAACTTTGCATTTAAAATAATTGCGAAAAGTATGAAAATAGCATTGATAGGGTATGGCAAGATGGGAAAAATGATAGAACAAATTGCCATCGCAAGAGGTCATGAGATTGTCTGCAAGATCGACATCGACAACCAAGACGACTTTGAATCGGAGGCTTTCAAAAGCGCCGATGTAGCCATAGAGTTCACCAACCCCATGGTGGCTTACGACAACTACCTGAAGGCCTGGAAGGCGGGTGTGAAGGTGGTGTCGGGCAGCACTGGCTGGCTGCAGGAACATGAGGCCGACGTAAGAAAAGCCTGTGCGGAAGAAGGAAAGACCCTGTTCTGGGCATCGAACTTCAGTCTGGGTGTGGCGATCTTCTCAGCAGTCAACAAGTACTTGGCCAAGATCATGAACAATTACCCGGTCTATGACGTGGAAGTGGAGGAGGTGCACCATGTGCACAAACTCGACGCGCCCAGTGGCACGGCCATCACACTGACCGAAGGTATCCTGGAAAACCTCGACCGCAAGTCGAAGTGGGTGAAGGGCGCTTTTGTCGCTCCCGACGGCAGCGTCAGTGGCAGCAACGATTGCAGGGACGACGAGATTGCCATAAGCAGCATCCGCAGGGATGAAGTGCCTGGCATCCACACCATCAAATACGATTCCGAGGCCGACTGCATCACCATCACCCACGATGCCCACAGCCGCAAGGGCTTCGCTCTGGGAGCCGTCCTGGCGGCTGAATACACAGCCTCCCACACCGGACTGCTCAGCACCGACGACCTCTTCCAATTCTAAATTATAGGAAGCCCTAGAAATGCCTAGGACACCCTAGGAAAACCTAGGAATGCCTAGGAAATCCTAGGAATCCACAAAAAAGCGCAAAAAAGCGCAAAAAAACGAAAACAACAATGGTAAAATACACGAATCCGAATAAGATCAAAAAAGAAAGCGAGGAGAAACAAATCACGTGGAAATCGTGGACATGGTTGGCTATAGTGCTGGTGCTTTACCTGCTCTTCCTCTACTGGGTGAAGAGCTGGTGGGGATTGATTGCTGTGCCGTTCATCTTCGATGCCTACATCACCAAGAAGATCAAGTGGACCTGGTGGAAGAACCTGGAGTCGCCCGTCTCACGCACCATCATGAGTTGGGTAGATGCCATCATCTTCGCACTGGTGGCTGTGTATTTCGTCAACAACTTCTTCTTCCAGAACTACCAGATACCCTCTTCATCGCTGGAGAAGTCGCTCCTGACTGGCGACTACCTGCTGGTGAGCAAAGTGAGCTACGGACCGCGCATACCGCAGACACCACTGACCATGCCGCTGACGCAGCACACACTGCCCATGATTGGCTGCAAGTCGTATATCGAGTGGCCCAAGTGGGACTACCGCAGGGTGAAGGGACTGGGCAGCGTGCAACTGAACGACATCGTGGTGTTCAACTACCCCGCTGGCGACACAGTGGCTACCAACTACGGCAACGACTTCTACGACCTCTGCTACAGCTACGGCAGCGAGATGATCTACAACGAAACAGGTGAGATGCCTTCCCTGCAGGGACTCTCCACCGAGGACCAGATGCGCCTCTGGCAGAAAATCTACCAGAAGGGCAAACAAGTGGTGGCAAACGACAACTTCCGATTCGGCGACATCACCTCACGCCCCGTGGATCGTCGCGAGAACTACGTGAAACGCTGCGTGGGGCTTCCAGGACAGACCTTGCAGATCCGCAACAAGGTGATCTATCTCGACGGCAAGGCCAACAAGGAACCCGACAACGTGCAGTACAACTACTTCGTCTATACCCGTGGCGGTCAACTCCTTCCCGATGACCTTTGCAATGAACTGGGCATCAGCGACGAGGACCGCAACGCCATCATGCGACGCGACGACGGTATGCCACTGACCCAAGCGGCCTACAACGCATTAGTCAGCCACACTGAACTCATCGACAGCATTGTCCCTGTCATCGACGGCTGGCACGGCAACCTCTATCCACTGGACTACTACACGGGATGGACACGCGACAACTACGGCCCAATATGGATTCCTGCCAAGGGAAAGACACTCGACCTGACCATGGAGAACATCGCCATCTACGAACGCCCCATCAAAGTCTATGAAGGCAACGACCTGGAGGTGAAGAACGGCAAAATCTACATCAACGGGAAAGAAACCACACAATATACCTTCAAGATGGATTATTACTGGATGCAGGGCGACAACCGGCACAACAGCGCCGACAGCCGCTACTGGGGCTTCGTGCCAGAGGACCACATCGTGGGCAAACCTATCTTCATCTGGCTCTCCATCAGTCCCGACGCCAACCCCAAGAGCCGCATCCGATGGAGCCGACTCTTCCGCATGGTCGATAACATCAAGTAAAAACCCAAAAATGGACTGTCTGCTCACCTCTTGCTACCTGCCGCCAGTGGAGTGGTTCACCAAACTCTATGGCTACGAACGGGTGTGGGTGGAGCAGTACGACAACTACGAGAAGCAGACCTACCGCAACCGATGTATCATCGATTCGCCCAACGGTCCGCTTCCCTTGTCTTTGCCCGTGGAGAAAACCACGGAAGGCAAGTGCCTGATGAAGGACATCCGCATCAGCGACCACAACCATTGGCGCACCATCCATTGGCACGCTCTGGAGTCAAGCTACCAGACCAGCCCTTTCTTTGAATACTACCAAGACGATTTCCGTCCTTTCTACGAGCGGAAATGGTCGTTCCTCATCGACTTCAACGAGGCATTGGTGGAGAAATGCTGTGAATTGATCGACCTCCAACCCAACATCCAACGCACCCCATCCTACCAACCCAATGCCCAATGTCCAATGCTCAAAAATGCGATTGCGCAAGAGCAGAGCCAAGCTTGCTTGAGCTCTGCCGAGCATGAGCATTTTAGGCGAAGCCAATG
>CAMOWU010000133.1 GCA_946628545.1 uncultured Bacteroides sp.
TTTTTCATGCGCATACGGGCGCGAAGACATCAAGGTTTAGCGGACACCAATAATTGGTTATAGGTTATGGGTTATTGAGGATTTTTTAGAAGGGTTATAGGTTATGGAGGGAAGATTCATTTTGGTGAGGGTACGCAGGCTTCCCAGCCTGCGACGCGTCTGGAGGACGCGATATTCATCATCGCAGGCAAGATGCCTGCGTACCCCGCGTGTCCCATGTTTCTCACCTTCTGCTTTCCTCGGCTTTGATCAGCGCCACGTTCAGGCGTTCGATATCGGTCAGCACTACTGCCTTACCTGATTTCTTGTACCACGGCTGGGCATTGAAATACTTCTGGGTTTCAGGATTGCGGAACGTGTCGCCATGGCGGGCGTAGATCTCACCACGCATCAAGACAAGAGCCTCTTTAGGCATCAGCGACAGGATATATCTGGTGAGAGGACGCACGGAAGCGTACGCCCAACGGCCAGGAACTTCAAATCCGTAAGCGCTGCAGTCTTTTGTCAGGGTGAACTCGGTTCCGAAGTCAGGAGAATAAGAGATGTACTTAGTGGGGTGGGCGTGAACGGTCAATCCCTCCAGCGTGAGCTCTATTTCCCAACTGGCTGGATCGCCTTCTGCAGCGTTGCCGCCATAACCTGGAGCCATCATGTCCTCGTAGCGCTTGTATTCCTCTTTAGGGATCAGTTGCCCATCGGCGTAGTAGTAGGTGACGCCCTCCACTACCCGAAACTCCAACTTCGGAATCTTAGGCAGTGGCACTTTCTTGTACCTGCCGAACCCCATCAGCAGATGGTTGGGCTGATCGTTTTCAAGCGTATAAATGCCTGGGTCATTGTGGCGGTAGTCGCCCTCCCAGTTCTCGGCTTTGGGTATATACCAGTTTTCGCCAAACACCATCTTGGTGTAATGGGCTTTGCTGCGGTACTCCTCGTTGATGTTGGCATTGCTTGTTTTCAGGCTATACACTCCGTTGACGGCCGTTTGGTAGTCAAGCGAAGGGATGCTCCAGCCAAACTTATGCTCATGAAGGGCGTAGAAGAGAGAAACGGGCTGACCGGCTTTGTTGTAGAACACCAACAATTTCCATGGACCTCCAACCATGTACTTCACCGTTGTGCCCTTCTCTGTTAGATTCTGAAACAGCATGCCTTTACCCACCAAATCTATCGATGGGGAATCCGATAAGTCGTCGAGCGAATTGTAGGCGAACAACTGGTATTTGTTGCCGTCGGGAAGTCCTTGGTAGTAGTGCTCGCCGTCGGTCCAGATGTCGATCTCGCTGGCTGACAAGAGTGTTGAAGCGCTCTTGGTCGTCAGTTTGCACGTTCTATCAGCCAAGTGGGACTGAGCTGTTTCCTGATCGAGCGTTTCTACGGGTGGCTGGGCTTTTAAGCTCAGAAAAGAACTTGCTAATAGTGCCATGATGAGAAATCTTTTCATATCAGTTTTTTTTAGAGGTTTATAATTCTGTGAACGGGGATTTTATGGAAGTCCCCTTATTATTATGGTGTGAGGAAAAGCCAACTCCAGTGTTGATCATCTTACCTTTTTCAGTGCGTTGTGGCATTTCACTGTCTGTGCCGACGCCTTGAAGTCCACACTCTGACGGATGTCGGATGCTGAAGCGGCGAAATGGGCGGTGTATGTGCCGGCATCTGTCACAAAGGCTTGTAAGTCCTCATCATAGCTTGCCAGGTCGTAGTTGCTGAATGACATCTTCACCAAGCAACTCTCGCCGGGCTGCAACTCGCGGCTCTTTCCGAAAGCTCTCAGCTCGAAGGCTGGCTTGGTCAACTTGCCTTTAGGTGCTGCCACATAGAGTTCCACCACTTCCTTGCCGGGGTGCTTGCCTGTGTTGGTCACCGTTACAGTTGCTTCGTAGCCTTTGCCTTTCTTCTGGATTTTGGCATTGCTGTATTCGAAGGTGGTGTAGCTCATACCATAACCGAAAGGATAGCTGACGGGTTTGTTCTCAGTCTGGAAATATCGGTAGCCGACGTTGAGTTCTTCTTCATAGCGAGTGGTGCCCAAATGTGGAAGTCGGTTGATCTCGTCTTGTTTCATGCTTATCTCGCTGCGCCAGTTGAAACCATTAGGGAAATTCTTGGTCGATGGCACGTCTTCCAGTTTCACGGGCCAGGTCATGCTCAGCTTGCCTGATGGATAGGACTTGCCAGTGAGTACATCGGCTATCGAGTTGCCTGCTTCCATGCCTGGTTGCCAGGCAAGAAGGATGGCGTCTGAGTACTTCTTGATGGGGGTGGCTTCAACAGCACCGCCGACATTGAGGATGACGATGACCTTCTTTCCTTTTTCATGGAAGGCTGTATAGGCCTTTTCCAGCATGTCGATCTCGTCGGGGTTGATGTAGAAGTCTGCAAACTCACGGTCGCCTCCCTCGCCGCTGCTTCTGCCTATGGTCACGATCGCCAACTGACAACGCTCAGCTGCGTGCTTGTAGGCGTAGATGCCAAGTGACGGCTCTGCTACGCGGCTGCGGGGAAAATAGGTGTTGGTGGTCAGGGTGCCCATCTCGGCTTCCGCTGCATCGTGGGCGAAGTCGCGGTACTTGGTATAGACGGTGGTCAGTGTGTCGTCAATGCTGAAACCTGCGTTGGTCAGGCCTTCTACCAAATCCACTACGTAGGGCTTGTTCACATCGCCAGAACCTGTGCCACCGGCATAGAGCTTGTAGGATGTGCTGCCGAAAAGGGCTACCTTCTGGCCCTGAATGGGGAGAACGCCTTCATTCTTGAGCAGGACCATGCCCTCGGGAGCAGATTGGCGAATCACGGCGGCGTGGGATTTCAAGTCGGGCTTGTTGCTGAAGGCGTAACCCTTGAAGCGGGGAGTCTTCACGATGTATTCGAGCACACGACGTACATTGCGATCTACATCGGACTGGGATATCTTACCGCTTTTCACGCCTTCGATGATTTCTTGGATCTGCGTGGCGTTGCCAGGACAAAGCAAGTCGTTGCCTGCATGAACCTGTGCCGCGGTGTTGCGGGTGTCGGTCCAGTCGGTCATCACGATACCTTTGAATCCCCATTCGTCGCGAAGGATGTCTTCCAAAAGATCGTGGCTCTCTTGGGTATAGACGCCGTTGATGTAGTTGTAAGAACTCATCACGGTCCATGGCTGGCTGTTCTTCACCATGATTTCGAAGCCCTTCAGATAGAGCTCACGAAGGGCTCGCTGGGATACCACACAATCATTGTGGGTGCGGTTGCCTTCCTGGCTGTTGGCTGCGAAGTGCTTGGCGGATGTGCCTACTCCCTTGCTCTGGATGCCGTTGATGATGGCGGCGGCGATATATCCAGTGAGGAAGGGGTCTTCTGAATAATACTCGAAGTTGCGACCGCATAGCGGATTGCGCATCAAGTTCATACCAGGACCCAGTATGCAGTCCACACCGTATTCCTTGATCTCATCGCCGAAGATTTCGCCTATCTCATAGACGAGGTCTGTGTTCCAGGTGGAAGCCATGAGCGTGCCGATGGGAAAACCTGAGGCGTAGTAGGTGTTGGGGTCGCCTTGACGGTGGTCGGAGATGTGGACTCCCGCTGGTCCGTCGGCAAGGACGGTGTGGGGAATGCCCAGGCGGTCAATCTTGGCGGTGTTGCCGGCGGCTCCATGAACGATGGCCTTGGCGTTAGGGTCGGGGTTGGTGGGCAGACCCCAGTAGGATTGGCCGAAAGTGTAGCCTACAAGGATGTTGGCTTTTTCTTCCAAGGTCATGGCCTTGACGACTTTGTCGATGTTCTTGGAGGTCAGTTTGGGTTGGGCGCTGATGCCCACAGATACCAGCAACAGTATGGCGAACAAAAAGATTTTCTTCATATTTATCATGTAGGTTTTAGTTTTTTGTTTGTCGAATAGTAAATTGGGGCATTCACACCCCCATGCAACTTGCAAATGTACAAATCTTCATTCGATTATTCAACTATTATGACCAATAAAATGACCTCTCTCTCCGATTATCCAGGCGTTTTTGCTTTTGATTAGTCAGTAAAAAACAGAAAAATACGGGCAAAGTTTGTTTTTCTCTGCGTTAACCTTTAATTTTGCAGGAAATATGTCAATTTTATACTTTATATGCATTTCCTGATTTCTTTATTGTTTTGCACGCTAACTCAACCTATAGACTCGCTGAAGGAAACAAAACCCGACAGTACGACAACAACTATAGATACGACATCACCATATACGACATCACCGCAACATACGACAACAACGCAACAAAAGAAACAACAGGGACATTGGGGATATGCTCTTAGTGGATTTTATGGTATTGTTCCTAAAGGCGATAAGGAAATCAAGAGAATCGTGAAGCACAACCGCACTTGGACTATAGGAGCGCAACTGATGCACACTCCTTTGCCTTCCGACGGCAATCCTTATGATGAAGACTACAACTACCCGACGATGAGTGTCGGATTCAACTACAATCATTACCAACGGGTGGATCTCCATAGGGATGCCGACAACTACGACTTCGGATTGGCTCAGCCTGTGGACTATATGTCGCATCTGGGAAATGTTTTCACCATTTTTGGCGCTTTCGACAGACCTTTGCTTCGGCATCCACAAAAGTGGCAGTTCGACTACTCTTTGCAATTTGGCGTGGGATATACCCCAAAGAAATATAATCCTGTCAACAATGTGGACAACGAGATGATCAGTACGCATTTCCTCATCTACTGTGGATTGGGAGTGCATGCCACTTATGCACTCACACCAGAATGGGGACTGAGAACAGGACTTGAATTCCAGCACCATAGCAATGGGGCGCTTTCACGGCCCAACAAAGGGAGCAATGCCATCAATCCCATGATCGGACTGGTCTATCGACCGTATGTCGCTGAACGCAAACAACGCGATGAGGAATGGAACTCACAGGCAAAGTCGGCAACCAAGGGAGTGGGGGAGGACAGTGAGGACAATTACCATTATGACTACCTGAATTTCTCGATTGGAGTGGGTGCCAAGGCTTTGTATGAGGAATGGGTGAGGACACAGTTTGAAATACCACCCGGCGAACCTGAGTACCAGACCGACCACTTCAAGACCTACATGGCTTACTCACTTCGTATGGACTATATGCGCAGGTGGGCCAGGAGATGGGCTACGGGAGTGGGCGTTGATGTGCTTTACGGATCGTATTCCGATCGTGTGAGGGAAATCGATGAGGAAGAGGGATTCGACCTCAGGCATTCCCCATGGTCGTTTGGTATAAGTGTGAAGCATGAGGCGTTCTACAAGCGGATTTCCTGCGCCATGTCATTCGGATTATACCTCGACCGACACATGGGACATAGTGCCAGAAGAGTAGAACAACCTTTCTATGAAACCGTTGGGCTCAGGTACGACACTGGCCTGCTCGACGGATTGAAACTGGGATTCAACGTCAAAGCCCATGCTTTTAAAGCCGATTTCACAGAACTGGTCGTTGCTCTGCCCTTCAGGATAAGAGTGAAATCCAGCCACAAAAAGTATCAATCATCCAACTACGATTATTCTACACAATCAATAAGTTCAAGCCATGGGGGGTGACACTCTCCGTCATGAACACGAAACCTTAATTGGAATATCTTATGAAAAAACTGCTTTCGCTTCCGCCAAATTTGGTCGGTGCTTTCCATGATATCACAGGACTGCCGGAGAATGAATGGTTTTGTACAAATGACCCCGTCGGACGCAAATTGGGATCGGGGGGAGGAACCACTTGGCTCATGCAAAAGTGCTACGAGCGGTGGGGTGAAAACCTGACTTTCGAACAATGGCTGGCCAACGACCGGAGGATTATCCTGCATGCTGGAGGACAGAGCCGGCGTTTGCCTGCCTATGCGCCTGTGGGGAAGATACTCACACCTATACCTGTTTTCCGATGGGAAAGAGGACAGAAATTGTCGCAGAACCTTCTTCAGTTGCAAATACCACTTTACGAAAAAATCATGAGTCAGGCTCCGGCTTATCTCAGCACCATGATTGTCAGTGGTGATGTCTTTGTCCGCACCACTCAGCCTCTGCCCAAGATACCAAAGGCTGATGTCGTCTGCTTTGGCTTGTGGCTGGACATCAATGTGGCAAAGAACCATGGTGTCTTTGTGTCAAAACGCAAGACGCCTACCGTACTGGACCGTATGGTGCAGAAACCCACGCCAGAGATGATGGGAGAAATGCTGAAAGACCATCTCATCCTCACGGATATAGGTATTTGGATGCTCAGCGATAAGGCCATGCGATTGCTCATGAAGCGAAGCACAAGCAATGGAGAGGTCTGTCAATACGACTTGTATGCTCAATTCGGGTGCTCATTGGGCACCAATCCTGGCATCAACGACCCTGAACTACAATCTTTGAAAGTGTGTGTGATACCACTGCCAGGGGGCGAATTCTACCATTTTGGCACAAGCAGGGAAATGATATCGTCAATGGTGGCCATTCAAAATCTCGAGAACGACCAGCGAAACATCATGCACCTTAAAGTCAAGCCTTCTCCTTCCATCTTTGTCCAGAACGCTGACTGTCGGTGGACACCTACTCATCAGAGCAATGAGATATGGATCGAAAACAGTCATGTGGGGAAGAATTGGACTTTGGCTCAAAAAAACATTATCACTGGCGTGCCAAAAAACGACTGGACGATACATCTTCGCGATGAGGACTGTGTCGATGTCGTACCTGTCGGCGAAAAGGACTACTGCGTCAGAGTGTATGGATTCTACGATAGGTTTGACGGAGAGGCACAGCGTGAAAAGCGGTTCCCTATAGCGCATAACTTGGAAGAAGTCGGGGAGTACATTCAGATGCTACTTGCTGACGATTCTCACCGATTGAAACATGATGGCGTTTTGGGGGTGGAATGCCTCAGTGCAGAGGATATCTCTACGGTGGCCAATCTCAGACGACTTGAGCAACAGAGGGTAGAATATCGTTGCGGTAATTTCCAGGCGCTGGCATCGAATTGGCAAAACAGTGTGTTCTATCAACTCGACTTACATGATGCGGCTCAGTGCTTCAAAGAGCATCATCTACCTATGCCTGAACCTTTGGACGAGAATGCGCCCTTGATGTCACGCATCCACAATGCCATGTTCCTTGGAAATGACAAAGAGGCTTTCAGCCTTCTGGCGCAAGCTTTGGTGGATACCATCAGAAGAGAAGGTGTGTCGCCAAGGCTCTCCGTCCACAACGATCAGATCGTTTGGGGTAGGAGCCCTGTGAGAATCGACATCGCGGGAGGATGGACCGACACGCCTCCCTACTGTTTGCTCGAAGGGGGCAATGTGGTCAACCTCGCAGTCAACCTCAACGGACAGCAACCACTACAGGCCTATGTCAAACTCTGTAAGGACCCACACATCGTCCTCAGAAGCATCGACCAAAGTGCCACGGAGTGCATCGAGAACTACCAGCAATTGTCGAACATCAATGTTGTGGGCAGTCCTTTCTCCATTCCAAAGGCGGCACTGCTTTTGGCTGGATTTCATCCCGACTATTGCTCGGTGAGATATCCGTCGCTTAAGCAGCAATTGGAGGATTTCGGCGGCGGAATAGAAATCACCACGCTCTCTGCCGTGCCAGCAGGAAGTGGATTGGGGACCAGCAGCATACTTGCTGCCACGATACTCGGCGCCTTGAGCGACTTCTGCGGATTGGCATGGGATAAGGATGATGTGGGGAAGAGAACGCTGATTCTCGAACAACTGCTGACTACTGGAGGTGGGTGGCAGGACCAGTTCGGAGGGGTCATGCAGGGAGTGAAATTGCTCCAAACATCAAAAGGACTCAGGCAAAGCCCTGTCGTCAGATGGCTGCCCGACGGTCTGTTCACGCAACCGGAATATGCTGGGTGTCATCTTCTATATTATACGGGCATGACCAGAACGGCTAAAACCATTTTGGCGGAGATTGTCAGAAGGATGTTTCTCAATCATCATGATCAGTTGGCACTGCTCAGGGAAATGAAACAAACGGCTCTGGATATGTATGAAGCCATTCAGAAGAATGAATTCCAAGAGATGGGACGCCTGCTCAGATACAACTGGACACAAAACCAAAGACTCGATAGTGGAACCAATCCTGAGGAAGTGGAATATCTGACTAAGAAAATCGATGACCTGGCTCTTGGATACAAACTGCCTGGAGCTGGAGGCGGAGGTTTCCTGTATATCGTTGCCAAGGATGCGAAAGCAGCTGCAAGGATTGTAAGGATACTGAATGAACACCCCAACAGACCTAATGCAAGGTTCGTTGACTTCAGTTTGTGCCCAAAAGGACTCCAAATCAGTCGTAGCTGATCCCCAAAATCCCCATAATTCCCAAAATTCCCATCCCTCCCATAATTCCCAAAATTCCCATAGCTCCCATAACTCCCATTATATTAATAATGTATTCCATCCCCCATTTCCGCTCATTCCGCAAAAAGATTGCATTTTTT
>CAMOWU010000134.1 GCA_946628545.1 uncultured Bacteroides sp.
CATTGACCATTGGCTTCGCCTAAAATGCTCACGCTCGGCATAGCTCAAGCAAGCTTGGCTCTGCCATCGCTTAATCGCTTTTTTGAACATTAAACATTGAACATTGACAAATCCTCAATTCCAATAACCCTTTCATTAGTTGGAATCACACAAATAAATATTTTTTAACAGAATATTATATTAAAATATTTCTTTTGTATTTGATAAAGTGTGTAACTTTGGCACCGGATTTGCAAGAATCCAAAACTTCAACATTTAACCGTTTAAAGTTTCAAAGTATGAAAAAGATTTTGGTATGTGCATTGGCAGCTGTTGCACTGACATTTACAAGCTGTGACCAGAACAAACCTAAGACTGAACCCGCTGCTACAGACAGCACAGAGGTAGTAGCTGCTCCCAACTTCACCAACGCCCTGAAGGACGCTCTTGACAAGAAGGACGCTGCCAGCATCCAGACTGCTATCGAGGCTGCTCAGACAGAGATCGACAACCTCAAGGCCAGTGGTAAGCTCGACCAGGCCAAGGAAGCTCTGAAGAGCCTTCAGGCATGGCTTCAGGAGAACGCTGAGACAGTTAAGAGCGTAGTAGGTGACAACGCCGTAGTTGCCGGTCTGCTCGACAAGGTAAGCGCCATCAACGTTGACTCTATCGCTGTTCCTGCAGCTGTTGAGGATGCAGCCGCCAAGGTAGAAGACGCCAAGGAAGCTGTTGAGGACGTTCAGAACAAGGTAGAAGAGGTGAAGACTGCTGTAGAGGACGTGAAGGCCGCTACAGAGGACGTGAAAGCCGCTGCTCAGGACGTGAAGGAGAAGGCTGAGGCCGCCAAGAACCTGCTGAAGAAATAATAATTCGCATCAACAATCATAAAAAAGGGGCATTCTTGCAAGAATGCCCTTTTTTTTTTGTAATTTTGCAGCGGAATTCAGAGTGTTCAGTTTTTTCGGAATGTTCGCAGCTTTTTAGGTGTTTAAGGAATTCCAGTTGATGTAATTATCTTTATAACATTTATCTTTCCCATGGGAGGTTTTTTTGGTACAGTTTCTAAGAAAGGGTGTGTGACGGACTTGTTTTATGGTACGGACTATCACTCTCACCTTGGCACGCGCCGTTGTGGCCTTGCCACTTTCGACAAGCAACAAGACAAGTTCATCCGTTCGATCCACAACTTGGAAAACGCCTACTTCAGGTCGATTTTCGAGAGCGACCTCGACAAGTTCTCAGGCAATTCGGGTATAGGCATCATCAGCGACACAGACCCTCAGCCTATCATTTTCAACAGTCACTTAGGTCGTTTTGCCATAGTTACTGTAGCCCACATCTGCAACCTCCAGTCCATCGCCAACCGCTTGTTGACCGACAACCACCATTTTGCGGAATTGAGCAGCGGCAACATCAACCAGACCGAGCTTATCGCCTTGTTGATCACTGAGGGTAAGGATTTTGTGGATGGCATCACCAATGTGTTCAATCAGATAGAAGGTTCATGCTCCATGCTGATCCTTACCGAGAACGGCATCATCGCCGCCCGCGACAAGTTGGGCCGCACGCCCATCATCATCGGAAAGAAAGAAGATGGTTATGCGGTGTGCAGTGAATCGACCAGTCTTCCTAATCTCGACTACGAGATAGAAGCTTACATAGGTCCAGGTGAGATTGTTCATATCTCAGAAGACGGACTTCGCCAGTTGAAGGCTCCCTCCGAGGACATGCAGATTTGCTCCTTCCTGTGGGTTTATTATGGTTTCCCCACATCCAACTACGAAGGTGTTAATGTGGAGGAGGTTCGTTTCAAGATAGGCATGAAGATGGGTCAGAGCGACGAGAACGAAGTGGATTGCGTATGCGGCATCCCCGACAGCGGAACGGGCATGGCTTTGGGCTATGCAGAGGGCAAGGGTGTTCCCTACCACCGAGCCATCGCCAAATACACGCCCACCTGGCCTCGTAGTTTCACACCGAGTCGTCAGGAGCTCCGCAACCTGGTTGCCAAGATGAAACTGATTCCCAACCGTTCGATGCTCAACGACAAGCGCATGCTCTTCTGCGACGACTCCATCGTCCGCGGCACGCAGTTGCGCGACAACGTGAGTGAGTTTTTCAACTATGGCGCCAAGGAAGTGCACGTGCGCATCGCTTGTCCTCCTCTGATTTACGGTTGCAAGTACATAGGTTTCACCAGTTCGAAGAGCGACATGGAGTTGATTTCACGCCGTATCATCCAGGACTTGGAAGGCAGTCCCGACAGCAACCTCGACAAGTACGCCACCACAGGAACTCCAGAATACGAGCGCTTGGTGGAGGAGATACGTCAGCGCTTCGGCCTCACCTCGCTCAAATTCACGAAAATAGAGGACTTGATCGATGCCATCGGTTTGCCTAAGTGCAAGGTGTGCACACATTGTTTCGACGGCAGCAGCAGATTTTGAGTTATTCAGTGTCCAAGTAGGAGGTTCGGCATTCCAGCCGCACAATCATGTTCGGCAGGAATGCCGAACTTCCTATCGCAAGGCAATGAGATAACAATATATGATATAGGAGATCATCTGATATCGGTAGATGAAAAAACAGAAGAAGATATGTCTGGTCAGCAGTGTAGGCGGTCATCTTCATGAGTTGACGAAAGCTACACGTCATGTGGATGGCAACATCTACTGGGTGACCTCTCGCAATCTGACGACCGAGGATTTGTTGAAAGACACCCCACATTATTTCATTATCGATCCCTTCAAGACCAAATGGAAATATGCCATCAATGCCCTTCAGTCGTTGTGGCATCTGCTGCGTGAACGTCCCGACGTGATTATCTCCGCTGGTGCAGGCATGACAATCCCTACCCTCTTTTTCGGTAAGAAGCTGTTTGGCTGCAAGATTATCTATATTGAGTCAGCAGCCTCAGTGCGTGAGATGTCCGAATCCGGTCGTTTTATTTATAAGTACGCCGATCTCTTCATCATCCAGTGGGAAGAGATGCGGAAGTTTTACCCTAATGCCATATACACAGGATTATTATGATTTTCGTTTGTTTTGGTAATGTACCCGCTTATTTGACTTTCACTCGCATGGCAAAGGCTGTAGATCACCTGGCTTCCATGCTCGACGAGGAAGTGTTTGTTCAATCTGGTAATGCCACTTACGAGTTCCACTATGCCAAAGCTGTACCTTTTCTGTGTCATGATGATATGATTCGGAAAATGCAGGAGAGCAGTGTAGTCATTGTGCATGGTGGTTGGGGCAGCATCAGTGAGGCGAGTGACTTAGGTTGCAAGATTGTGGCTATTCCACGTCTCAGGGGTAAGGAGCACAACCACGACCAGTGGCAGTTGGTAAAGGCCTTAGAACAATCCAATGTGCTTTTCTGTTGTGACGACGAGCAAGACTTACCTGCATTGGTGGAAAAAGCCCGTAGCCATGATTTCTCCCCCATCCAATACGGCGATGCGAGCAAAATCATCAACGATTTTATCGCAAGGATAAAATAGGAATCAAAGAATAAGGAAATAGTTTTTTGAATCATGACCAATAGACGGCATTTGTCATCTATTGGTCATGATTGTCTAATTATGTTCACATGTAGGGACGCGACGTGTCGCGTCCGTTACAGTCAATCAAAAAATAACACATTTGTAATATTGGAGAGACGTTAAGGCTTGAGTTACTAAATATGCTGAAAGCCAGATTACCCAATTAAAAAGAAAAGGTGTGCCATATGGCACACCTTTTCAAGGTTATAATTCAATAGAATTAATCAAAGATAGGGAAGAGGTTAGACTCAACACCTGTCTCCAACCAGTCGAAGTTAGTAGGATCAGCAATCCAGTTGTTGATGTCGGGATAAGCTGCGTCGATACCAACCTTCTCGATTGGCCAAGCCCAGAACAAGAAATCAGGCTCAGTTACGAATTCAGTATCGCTTTCTTCATCATCAGAAGGATACTGAGTCCACTTAGTACCGAGCACGAGTGCCTGTGGAGTACCATCCTCACCGCGTGCAGAAATCTTCACCTGACCGTAAGCACCGTCAACTAAGAGGTAGAATGGGAGAGCGTCCTCAGCTACAGAGAATTCTGGATCGATAGCGATTTCAGTCTCAAGAGGCTCGCAGAGAGCTGATGGAAGACCTACTTCCATACCCTCTGGAACAGTGTTCACAACAGTGTTAGTTGGAACGCCGAATGCCTGGTGAATCTCACCGAAGAGAGACTTCTGCTGGTACATTACCTCAACAGGAAGAGTACCACCGGCTGCAAGGCAAGCAACATTAGCTGTTTCCTGACCAGAAACGAAACCAATGCCGAGCACTACGTCGTTGAAGTCGAAGTCGTAAGTACCACCGAGGTCCTCAAATGCCACGTAGTAGAGAGCTGGCTTCTCGAACACGATGCTTGTAGCCTGAGTTGCCTCAGTGTAGAACACAACGTCGTTCATATCGAAGTCAGAGTTCTCAAGAAGCACGTCCTCGACACCAACAAGACCGAAAGTACCAGTAGTAGTAGTGATACCATCTTCAGTCTCCTCTGAGATTTCAATTTGACCAGCAGCATACACAGCAACCTGAGCACCAGCTGCTGTGAGGTTAGCGTTCAACTCAGAAATTGAGTAGTACTTCTCACCAAACATAGCTTCAATGCCACCTTCAACATTGTAATTTCTTTCGTTCTGATAAGGATCGTTAGAAACTGTGATACCCACAACGAGGTCAGCAATGTCAGCTCCTTCTGGAGCAGTAACTGTGTAAGCCTTTGAGTACATGTTGTTGTTGCGGCCAGAGAATTTCACACCCTGAACATCCTTCTGATAGTAAGGATAAACAGCCTGTGGACCAGCAGCAGTACCCTGCCACAAGAACTCAGTCTCTCTTGTACCGTCGATCAAAGCACCTTCTTCAACGATCTCACCAGTCTTAGTATTGTAGATGAAGTAGCCGATGTGGTCGTTAAGAGTCTCGTTCTGGAAGATAGGATAGAAAGTCACTTCTCCATCCTCATTGAAGAAGAAGAAAGCGTCGGCACCAGCAGTCTGGTGGTTCTCACCCTCGTTGAACAGACCAGCGATAGTAGTCAGAGCGTTTGGAAGAGCAGTGTAGAACTCCTGAGAGAACTGAGCGTACTCATCAGAGAATGCGAGGTTGAAAGTACCCTCGAGACCAGCGTACTGTGATTCTTCGCCAGCGAACTTAGCAACCACCTTGTTGTTCTTAATACCACAGTTAGTCACCTTGCTCACACCGTTCTGCTCAGCAGTGAAGAACAGACGAGTAGCGTTGCCTGGGCAGTTCACCTTGAGGTTGGCAACAGAAGCAGCGTTGAGGTTCTCAAACTTACCTACCATCTGAGCCTTTGCAGAAGGATAGCGGTCATACACACGGAGAGTGTAGTTGCCATTACCGTTAGGAAGAACGGCCTGAACATCTACTGTCTTCACTGTGTTGAAAGAGGTTGAATTACCGAACTTAGCCTTGAAAGCCTGAGCATAGTCCTGAGCCTTCACTTCAGGAGTAGCGGGCACCTCAACGGCGTCGTCGTTCGAGCAGCTTGTGAACGTAGCAGTTCCAAGAGCTCCCAAAACAGCAAAAAATAGAATTTTTTTCATGTTTTTGTTAATTAAAAAAGTTGATAATATAAAGTGAATAATCTCTATGTTTCTGATATTTAGTCCGTTATGCGATATGTCTTTTCATTAATGCAATTTCTTTTTGTTTTAACCGGTCTATTTTGTGCATAAATCATTGCAAAGATAACATAAATTATGATAACCTGCATGAAAAATTGTGACAAAGTCACACTGCTTTAACATTTTTTAAGAAATGTTGTATTTATATGAAGTTTGAGTTTTAAGTTTGCCTATCGCACAGCCATACCTTAAGCGATGAGAAGGGGGGGGGACGCTGGTTATCCGGACGCGACACGTCGCGTCCCTACTCCTCTGGAGCTGGGTTAGTGGTGGTGTCTTTGTAGCGGAGAATGAGAGAGAGGATATGTTTCTTCTCATCGAGTGTAGCCGTAGCGTCATACTCCTTCTTGATCTCATCACCCGCAAGTGAGATGACCGTATTGGTGAGATTAAACTGTACATTATATATAACAGGTGCTCCTGGGTCGTCGAATTTCTTGATGTCGATGTTGTGAACAGTATAGAACCCTCCATCTCCCCCATTCTCTTCGCTGAGTGAGTGCATATAATCGACCATATCGTCGATCGTGAGGTCCATCTTGCCGAGGTAGGAATTGACCGTTTTTCCCAGGGTGGTTCTCAAGAGCGCCTCATCGTCGTCTGTCAGCGCCTGGAAATGGTTGTCGAGGACTGTCTTGATGTCTTCGCGCTCCTGCTTGGTAAGGTTGCCGTTGTTGAGCTTCTCTGAAATGGCCATGGCCTGTTCGATATATTTTCCATCAGAGTAGGTGTCGATATAGTAATCGATCGCTTCCTTGGTGTTTTTGTTCTTTGCCTCAAGGAAGGCAAGAGAATCGAGTTTGACGTATGCCGTCTTGTGATAGAATCCGTTGCTGAACATATCCATGAAGTCGTGCATGGCCTGAGCATTGTTTTGTCTGACCGCCGCATTCCATGCCGCTTTCTCCCTGACGAGGTTCTCATACATTGATTTGGCCTCGGATGAGTGAAGTCCCGAAGAGAAGTCGGAGATATAGTCGTCGAGTGCGTCCTCCAGTCGGTCGGCGTCGAACTCATTGCGGTACTTCATCACCAAGTTCCATGCCTCCTCCTCCTTCTCTGAGTTATAGTCGGGCACCTTGAGGTTATAGTAGGCATAAGCTGCACCCCCCAAGATGAGCAATAGCAGCACCAGCCAAGCATTGCGCTTGAAAGCCTTACGCCTGCGCACCCTGTTGATGACATTGAGCAAGTAAGGGTTGGAAGGGTCGTGCTGCAGTCCCATCTGGGCGATGGTCTTGGCGTCCTTATAGTT
The DNA here is from genome assembly GCA_946628545.1 of uncultured Bacteroides sp. Classification (GTDB taxonomy): domain Bacteria; phylum Bacteroidota; class Bacteroidia; order Bacteroidales; family Bacteroidaceae; genus RUG11857. The sequence continues at coordinate 6,926 of CAMOWU010000134.1, forward strand.
CTTGTCCTTGAGGCAGATGTCGGAGTCTTCCACACAACTCTTGACAAATTCCCTGACCACTTGTTCCCTCAGCTCGGTGAACGAATGGCTGTTGGGATACTCCTTGATGAGAGCGTCAATTTCCGCAAAGGCCGACTTGAATCGCTTGGCATTGAGATCCTTCAGCACCTTGGTGTAGCGAGTATTGAGTTCGCTCTGCACACTACTGCTGGCCTCTGGCTGCACATCATTGTTGCCTTTCTTTGCCATGGGATAACCGCAATTGGGACAATTGGCAGCCTCGCTCGATACATCATGTCCACATTCCGGACATTTGATAAGTGACATTTCCACCTTATTATAATTATTAAGGGTTGATACCAACCCATATTACACTTTTGAAGTACAAAATTAGCATATATTATTGAAAAAAAGGATGAATCGACTTTTTTTTTCAAATAATGCTGAAATTTAAGCGTGATTCATCACATTATTTATAATTTTGCATACTAAATGCGTTAATTCGCGGGCAAGATGCCCACGTACCCCATGTACCGTCGCGGGCAAGATGCCCACGTACCCCACGTACCGTCGCGGGCAAGATGCTCACGTACCCCACGTACCCCATGTACTCCACGTACCTTATGAGTTGCAGTTACTGAAAAGAACAACATGATATGAGAAGAATCTTGAAATCAGCATTCAACCTGTCATTGGTGAGCCTTGTCTTGCTTTCCATGTTCAGTTGTGAAGACAAAAAAGAAATGACTTACGACATCACCGAAGAGAGCCGCGAGGCACTTTTGGTGGAAGGCGACCCCAGTTCGCCCAAGTGCGTAGTGTCGGTCAGCATGCCGTTCCTGCCCACGGGTGAGGACAACGCACAGCGCTCCATCGCGATGAAAATCAACAATCAGGTTTTGAAGGAGTTTTTCAACGGCGAGGGTAATCCTCACGAGGTGGTGAAAAGCTTTGTCGATGACTACCTGAAGGAATACAAGGAAGACCGTTACGACTACTATGTTTCGGAGCGTTCCAACTGCCTTCCCGAGGACACCAGTTTTCTTGTCAACGCTTTCAGCGCCCACCTGACCATGCGTGGCAGCATCAGCAGCGGCCGTAACGGCATGTTGGGTTTCACTGTAGAGCAAGAGGTTTATAACGGTGGCGCCCACCCCGTCAGCACCACCTATTTCGTGAACTTCAACCCCGTGACCGGCGATGAGGTGAAACTATCCGATGTCTTCCTTACCGGCACTCTCGACCAACTGACCGACAAAATCACGCATGCTATCGCAGCCCAGAACAAAGTACGCGACATGGAGGGTCTTCGTGAGCTGGGCTACGATGATATTGGCACTCCGCAGGAATACCTGATGGGCCCCGATAGCCTCACATTTTTCTATAACGTTTATGAAATTGGCCCCTATGCATTAGGTCCGACAAGGGTGAGCATCGCCTATAAGGACATGGAGGACATCATGGTGAAATAGAAGCGATAAAGGCTATAGAAGCTATA
>CAMOWU010000135.1 GCA_946628545.1 uncultured Bacteroides sp.
GCCCTGGGAATATGTATAACAAACAACCAGCGCCCTGTAAGGGCAGCATCATCCAAGTGAATATTCATTAATGTATCAGCATCATATCTTCATCCGCATGGCTTTATCCTGTAGGGATAAGATATTGTAGCCCCACATACAGACATGCCGTAGGTATGTCGCGATGTGGGGAATGATGAGGGGTGGTTAAAATGCATGCCCTTAGGTATGCGACAGACATAGCAATGGATGTCGATCTACCTACGGCAGACCTATACACCGACCTTACGAATACCAGCCATGTCGAACTACCTACGGCAGTTCTGTATGGCTGGCTACAATCTCTCATGCCTAACGGCATTTTGTCATGCGGTGTACTTGCGAAAGTTGTATTGAATTAGTATTCGAAGGTGCTGTGGAAATTCTTGTCGAAGAATCCGGGTCCACGGTTCTTGCTACAGATATACATCAGCCCTTCGGAGAACTGGCTTGTGTCGCCTGTATAGTATTCTTCGGGATCAAGTTCAAAGAGTTTCTTTCCCGTCTTGTCGATGAACCATGCCTTGTTGTAAGCTCTGACTTTGGCGATACCTTCGTGGAACTCACCACAATGCGGTGCTTGGTCTGTTTCATCGATGACCAACACCATCTCTCCGGTTTTGTCGATATAGCCCGATCGCTTGCTCTTTACGAACCCGTCGCCGAGTTCTTCTACCTCACGCACACCAGCCAGCCCTTCGGAGAAGTCAGCTTCATAGGAGTAGATGCCTGGGAAAGCACGCTTGCCCGTCTTGTCGATATACCCGAAGCACTCGTTTTCAGGCAGTACAATCACCGGACAGAGTCCCTCGTGGAAATCACAGGGTTGATGCTCTACTGCCCACTCAAATTCACAGGGGATGACCATCTTCCCAGTGGTGTCGATAAAACCGATTCCACCGTTTGACTCCGGTGTAGTCACCCAGCACAGTCCCTCGCTGAAGGTACCACAGTATTCGAATTGAGGACGGATGACCCATTCGCCGCTCTGATTGACAAAGCCTTTCAGGCCTGTAGCCTCGTCGTATTTGACCTCCAGTTCGTTGCTTTCAGTCCGCTCGGGTCTTTCCGTGATGCGTCCCATCTTGTCGATAAAGAAGTATTCATCGCCTTTCTTCACCTGTGCCACACCGTTTTCGAAATTGAAGGCATAGTCGCATCCCTTGAGCACTTTCGCAATAGCCTCCAGGTCGTAGGGTTCTTCCGCAGGCGTAGCCTCGTCTTGACTGTCTGATACTGCGGTATTCTCCACTACCGTGCTGTCGCTGTCCGTATTCTTTTGTGCTGCTTGGGAGCCATTGTTGCACCCCGTCAGCCATAAGGTTGCAAGTGCTGAAATCAGTAATCCATTCATTCTCATAAGGCTTGGTTGTTTGTAAAATCATTCTTTTGCTTTCTTCACAAACTCGGCTGGTGTCATTACCAGTATGCCAAAGTCGTTGAAGTCTATCAAAGCTTTTATCATGTCCATTCCTGCCAACGCTCTTCAAGTTCCTTTTCTAAATCAACACCTTCTGGCAATTTGCCCAGGGTCATTGCCATCACCTTTGCTGAAGGCTTGTAATCCTTTGGTATCTTTGGAAACATGAGTTCTGCCTTATGTTGCTTCTTTTCCACACTTTCCGCAGCCTCCATCAAGTGGGTAGCAAGCCATCGTTGATTACTTGCTGTAAGCGAAAGCCCTTGCAGGTAACTCCACAGATTGTTGAGTGAAATTGCATTCATAATCTATTACTTTTACTTGTTGATGAGCAAAAGTATAAAAAACTCGGCATTTATACCTCATTTATATGAAAAAGTGCTCATTTTTGTGCGAATTTTGGGGATAATTGGCAAAACGACTAACTGAACTTTACCCAAGATTCATTCCTAAAGCAATTCGTGGACAGAAAAATTGCTCATGTAGCAAATGATTACTATATTTGCAAAACTTTTTGCAACAAAATAGTTTTCTATTCCTAACGCCACTATTCGCACATGTTTATCCGATGCCTTCTCAGCACCCTATTGTTCGTTTGCTCTCTGATAGCAAGAGGGGAAGGCATTGTCGTTGCCATATCCAATGAAAACGAGGTCGATACCTTGGAGGAAAACATCACCCAGGAACATCTCGACATCGACGACATCACCACTTCAGAAGACACCATACCCACTACACCCTCCGACACCATCACACAGGAAAAGACAACGGATCGTGCGGCGAAACCAAACACCCCACCCACCCTGTCTTCGCTGCTGACGAAATACAGCAAGGACAAATACGGCACCACACTCCAACTGCAAGACGACACCCTGGTCACACTCAAGCCACGGCCCTGGCTGGCTGTGGCGGAGAACTTCGGCATCAACGCGCTGGTACTCTCCTGGGATTATTTCATCCAGAACAGGGAATACGCGCGCATCAGCAAGAAAGTCTTGAAACACAACTTCCATGCAGGACTCGTCTGGGACTACGACAGCTTCTCTGGCAACCAGTTCTCACACCCCTTCCACGGAAGCATGTTCTACAACACTGCACGCGAAAACGGCCTGACCTTCTGGCAAAGCATCCCTTTCCCCGTGGCTGGAAGCCTGAGTTGGGAGTTCTTGTGCGAAACCAACGAACCAGCCATCAACGACGTGCTTTCCACGGGTATCGGAGGGGTGTTGCTCGGAGAAGTCTGCCACAGACTCTCAGACCTTATTCTCGACGAGACCGTTTGGGGAGTGGATAGGATAATCAGAGAGGCCTTCGGCAATTTGCTCAATCCCGTACGAGGAGCCAAAAGACTCTTCAGAGGACAGTGGTGGCGAAGAAGCACATCCAGAGGAAAGGAAGAACCCGATGTGCCTGTGGATATCCGAATGGGAATGGGAACAAGGTACATATCATCCAAAAGCCGGTTCAGGAATGGGCTCAACGTACCATACATCTCGTTCAACATGACCTACAACGACCGATTCGACAACTCCGGCCACGACCCATTCGACTGGTTCAAAATCAAGATGCTCTTCAACTTCTCATCCAAGCAATCATCCATAGGCGACTTCGACGTACGCGGACGACTGGCCAATATTCTCCTGCACTCAAAAAATGAATACTGGAAGTTTGACCTTGCCCTCTACCAACTGCTCAAATATGTCGAGACCTACCCCGTGGAAGACAAGAGCAGGCGGAAAGAGGACACCTATGCGGGCGCTATGGCCACACAGCGCCAATTCGACCAAAATGTGAGCGACTTCCCCATTATCTCCGAAGCGGTCAGCGTGGGAGGTGGAGCTTATTCAGAATACGACTACAAACACCTACAACTCAACAACGACCTGATTATCGCAGGTGTGATACTGGGCGGGCAACGCTCCGACTACTATCCCAAACGCACCTATAACTTCAGCCACGGATTCAGCGTGAGAAATGACTTCGAGGCCACACTCTACAACAGAATCACCATTGGCGACGACTTCTATTATGCCCGCTTCTTCACCTTCGGCAAATACGACGACGCAGAGCTCCACCACCGCATGGACAATGGCATGCGTGTATCCACACCCGGCGACACCGGGCAGAGCAGCGTGGTGGTCAACCGTTTCTACCTCATCACCGAGTTCATCAAAGGACTTGACCTCAAGTTCGAAGGAGTCCTTCACTTCCGCCACTCCAACTACAAGCATTACCCATCGGTCAGCGGGCGGAGTTATGAACTGAATATCGGACTGGTATGCAGGCTCTGAGGCGAGACAACACCATCAACGAACGAAGTATTAGCATCATGACAAACGAAAAAAACAGAATTGAATTCATCGACCTTGCCAAAGGGTTCTGTATCATCCTTGTGGTCTTCAACCACATCCACAAGCCATTCGATGCACCTTACATGTTGGCTGACTGCTTCAAGATGTTCAGAATGCCGCTCTATTTCTTTCTCTCAGGCCTATTCTTCAAGACCTACGAGGGCTTCGACGGATTCATGAAGCGCAAAACCAACAAACTGCTGATACCCTTTGCCTTCTTTTTCTTACTCACATCCTGCCTGTTGCCCAATGCCATAGCTGTATGGAAAGGACAACCCGTCGATATTTCGCTCTTCTGGTCGTTCTTCACACCTGAATTCTTTCCCAACTTCCCGATATGGTTCCTACTATGCCTCTTTGAACTCAACATCATCTTCTACATCATTTATCTGATAGCAGAGAAGTGCGGACAACACCACATACTCGTCATGAGCATACTATCATTCCTGATAGGAGGTATCGGCTACACTCTGGGACATCAACGCATCAACCTGAACATGTTCCTGGACTCAGCCATGTCGGCACTGCCTTTCTTCTTCATAGGTTTCGTCACAAGGAAATACACCCACATCTTGGAAAAAGGGAAACTCGACAAATGGAATATACCGATGGCAGTGGCACTCATGTCCATCACCTACATCTTCGCTCATCACATCGACTACTCCACCAACAAATTCACGAACGTATCCTTCCTGACGGTGTATGGGTGTGGACTGACAGGTGTGTTCGCTGTCATCTTCCTGTCGAAGGCCATCGGAAGGTTGCCGTTCATCTCCTACATCGGGCGCTACTCCATCATGCTGCTATGCACGCATTTCCTCATCATCACCCCCTTGAATGGGAAACTGAGAGAAATGATACCATCTGAGTGGACAATCATCATCGTCAACTTGGTCATCACCTTGGCACTCTATGCCATCATCATCCCATTCATGAAAAGGTTCATGCCACATGTTACGGCACAAAAAGACGTCATCAAAGTGTAGGGAAAATATTGAATATGATATCAGAGGCATTACAACAGTTCATCCTTGAGCACAGGGAAGACGACATCAGGCAACTTGCACTCCAAACAGGAAGATATCCCGACATCGACATGAGGGAAGCCTTGGTGCAAATCAGCGGATGGCAAAAAGCACGTCTTAAACTGCCTTCATGGGCTGAGATACCAGATATCACCTATTCAGAGAAATTATCACTTGAGCAATGTTCGTCGGAGGCTACAGCACACTATAAGCTGGAGATTGCACAACGCATCTGCCAAGATCATCATGAGCAACTGGCCGACCTCACTGGAGGACTGGCGGTGGATGGTTCCACACTGGCCAGACATTTCCAACACTTCACCTACGTAGAACAACAAGAGGCACTATGCCACATCGCCCTGCACAACCTGCCACTACTCGGCATCAACAACTTTGAGGTCTGCCAAGGACGATGCGAGGACATACTCCCTACCCTGCCCCTGCAAGACCTCATCTTCATGGACCCTGCCCGAAGGGACGATGCAGGACGGAAGGTGGTGGGGCTCAACGACTGCACACCTGATGTCACCATGATGCTTGAAGCGCTCAAAGACAAGTGCAACCATCTCATGCTGAAACTCTCCCCCATGATCGACATCAAGTCGGCAGCCAAGCAATTAGGTGGAGTGCAGGAGGTACACGTCGTAGCGGTGGATGGAGAGTGCAAGGAGGTGCTCATGGTAAAAGACTTCCAGAAAACGGCAGACAACAACATACGCACCTTTGCCATCAACATCAGGGGAAACGGCTACAGAGAGACTTTCGATTTCCTGGCCGATGAGGAACAAAACGCTACAAGCCTACTTGCCAACAGCATTGAAGCCTACCTCTACGAGCCCAATGCGGCAGTGATGAAAGCGGGGGGATTCAAACTGCTGACCCACCTCCATCCCGTCCGCCAACTGGATGCCAACACGCATCTCTACACCTCCAGCCAATGGGTGGAGGATTTCCCTGGAAGGAAATTCAAGGTTGCCGACACCACCTCTTTTTCCAAGAAAGCACTCAAGGCCTTCCTCTCAGGCATGAAGCAGGCCAACCTCACCGTCCGCAACTTCCCCGCCACCGTAGCCGAACTGCGCAAACGCCTCAACCTAAAAGAAGGTGGCGAGGACTATGTCTTCGCCACCTCCATGGGAACAGAGCGCCTGCTCGTCAGATGCAAGAAAATATAAGCCCTTATTTCAACTCGAATGCCACGGCTGAACGCACATCGGTCTCACTGGCGCAGACATAGGCCTTGAACATGCCTGGCTCAGCCACAAACTGATGTTTCGCCTCGTCGTAGAACTCAAGGTCGGATGGACGGACGGTGAAAGTGGCGGTCTTGGTCTCGCCTGGTTTCAAACTCAACTTGCAGAAGTTCTTCAGTTCCTTCACCGGACGATCAACACTGCATTTCTCGTCGCCAATATACAACTGCACTATCTCCTTGCCTTCCACCTTGCCGACATTGGTCACTGGAACAGATACCGTGACACTGCCGTCAGAGGTCAACGAAGGTGAAGAAACAGTGGCCTTGCCATACTTGAAGGTCGTGTAACTCAGACCATAACCGAAGGGGAACTGCGGACGTACCTTGTTGGTGTCGAAATAGCGGTAGCCTACGTAGATGCCTTCCTTATAATAGACTTGCTTGTTCACTCCTGGATAGCCTTCCTGACCATATTTGAAGCAGGGGTAGTCGTTCTGGTTCACAGCCCAGGTCACGGGCAACTTGCCACTCGGATTGACCTTGCCCGTCAAGACGTTAGCCAATGAGGTGCCAGCCATTGAACCCAAATACCAGCAATGCAACATGGCTTTCACATCGCCAATCCATGGAGTAGCGAATGGATTGCCACCAAAGGTGACCACCACGACATTCTTGTTCACCTTGGCAAGACCGGCAATCAACTCGTTCTGCTCAAACGACAGGTCGTACGACAGACGGTCGTTGGCCTCGCAGTCCTCATGCGTGTTCTTGTTCAGACCACCCACATAGATGACCAAATCGGCTTTCCTGGCCGCATCAATGGCCTCAGCACGCAGGGAGGCAAGCGTGTCGGGTGAAATCTTGTCGGTTTGGTCGTAAAGGGCACGCCCTGAAACATACCCCCTGGCATAATCCACCTGACCGAAAATCGACTTGATGCCTTCAAGCGGAGAGATGTCGAACTTGGTCTTCAACTCCGATGAGCCACCACCTTCCGTCAGACTGCGTGTGGCATTCTCGCCCACGACCAGCACCTTGGCATAACGCGAGGCTTCCAAAGGCAAGATCGACTTATCGTTCTTCAACAAGACAATGCCTTCCTCACCTATCTGCTGACAGGCATCGTAGTGGGCTTCACTGCACTGGCTGCCTATAGCCTTGTTGGCGTTCATGGAGGTGCGGAAGATGGTGCGCAACACACGGGCTGCCTTGTCGTTCAAGACGTCCATTGGAATCTTACCTTCGTTGATGAGTTCCTCAAACGGGTCGGCAAGGAAATACTTGTTCCAACCGAGATTCTGGTCCACCGTCTTTCCATTGGTATAACTGCCCATCTCGATATCCATACCTCCCAGAGCAGCCTGCCAAGTGTCGGTCACACCGCCCCAGTCGCTCACCACAGCACCGTCGAAACCCCATTGCTGCTTCAGGATCTTGTTGAGCAACTCGTCGTTCTGGCAGCAGTGAACATTCTTCCAGAGATTGTACGAGCCCATGATGGTCCACACATGACCTTCCTGCACGCACTTCTTGAAGGCAGGCAAGTAAATCTCATAGATGGCGCGCTCGCTCACGTTCACATTCACCGTGAAACGGTCCACCTCCTGGTTGTTGAGGAAGAAGTGCTTCAAGCAACATCCCACACCGCTCTTCTGAACATTCTGGATATAAGGCACAGCCAACTCACCCGCCAAATAAGGGTCTTCACCCATATACTCAAAACTGCGGCCATTCAAGGGCATGCGGGCAATGGTGGTGCCAGGTCCCAACAGCAAGTCCTTGCCACGGAAAGCAAACTCCTCGCCTATAGCGGTGCCGTAGATGGCCGACATCTCACGGTTCCAAGTGGCGGCCAGACAAGTCAGAGAGGGAAAAGCCACGATGGAATCGTTGTTCCAGTTGGCACTGTTCCAAGAATTCCAATCCACCTCGGCACGAACACCATGAGGACCATCGCTGTGGTGCAACTCACGGATACCGAGACGAGGAACGCCTGCAGAGGTGAACTTACTTTGCGCATGAAGGATACGCACCTTCTCGTGGGTCGTCATTCTCGACAACGCATCCTGTACCCGCGACTCCAAAGGGGCATTAGGATCAAGATAAACGGGACCTTGCTGTGCTTTCGCACCGAGACTGGCCAAGCACAAAAAGGCCATTGACAGATTTTTGATTTTCATATAGACTGTGTTTCTTTATTTTATTCAATGATTCATCGTTAGCAAGTGCGCCCCGAAGGGGCAACCTTCTTATAGCCCAGGGCGGTGCCCTGGGGTTTTTGATGTTGTATGTAGTTGCGCCCTGTAAGGGCAAAATCATTTATTTTATTCATGATGCTGCCCTTTCAGGGCGATTTTTGCTGGTCTTATATATCCCC
>CAMOWU010000136.1 GCA_946628545.1 uncultured Bacteroides sp.
CATCCTGGAAGAACAAGGATGCACAGCCGACAACTGGTTGGCCATCATGGTGTCCGACGAGTTCCGACCCGATGCGCTTCGTGATGTCCATTTCTATGGTGCCGTTGAATTAGGTGCATTCTACGACAATGTGGAAGTGGAAGAAGGCTTCTGGAAGCGCACAGGCATCCGCAATGCCACTCTTCGCAATGTTGTCGTTGGCGACAACTGCTTGATAGAGAATGTGTCTGGCTATATCTCCAACTACAACATTGGATCAGGAAGCTATATCTCCAATGTAGGCACTATATCCTCACAGGCTTCCGACTTCGGCAACGGCGTCGAACTGGCGGTGCTCAGCGAGGCAGGTGAACCCAATGTGGTGCTGACCGACCAACTGACCGCCCAGTTGGCTTTCTTGATGATCCAAAGCCCTGCGGTTTTCCGGATGGTGAAGCGCCAATGTGCAGCCAGCAACGACACGGAGGAACGAGCCATCATCGGAGAACATGTCAGGATTACCTACACCCGTGAGATCAACAATGCCTGTGTGGGCGACTTCTGCGAGATACAAGGCGCCAGCCGCATCAGCAACTGCACCCTGCTCAGTGGCGACGAGGCATCCACATTCATTGGCAGCGATGTGATCATGGAGAACACGATCGTTGCTCAGGGTGCATCGGTGGTGGATGGCGCGAAAGTCGATAGTTGTTTTGTGGGAGAGAATGTGCACATCGGAAAGGGTTTCACTGCCACTTCCTCCCTTTTCTTCGCTAACTGCGTGATGGACAACGGTGAGGCAGTAGCCTCTTTTCTGGGGCCTTTCAGTACGGCTCGCCACAAGTCCACCTTTCTGGTGGGAGGTGTTTTCCTCTTCTATGACGCGGCAGCCGGTGTCAACCAAACCAATCACCACTACCAGACAGGACCTCTGCATTGGGGACGTCTGGACCGTGGTGCCAAGACCACAAGCAACAGTCATATCGACTGGCCTGCCCATCTCGGCGCATTCTCTTTGCTCAGAGGTGACCTCGCCAACCATGCCGACCTTGCGTCACTGCCCTTCTCCGTCATCACGGTGGAAGACGGCAAGACATACGTGGAACCAGGGCGCAACTTCTGTTCGGTTGGCGTGTGGCGAGATGTGGAGAAATGGAAGAAACGCGACCTGCGTCCGCTCAGCAACCGGCACGACTACATCAACACCGACTTTCTCAATCCCTATCTGGTGCAGCAGGTGGCTGAGGGACGCGATGTCCTTCGGCGTCTGGTGGCGGAGCAGGGAGAGCATGCCGAAGAATACACATACGCCAAATGCCATATCCGGCGCGAGGCACTTCTTCGTGCCAACCGCTATTATGACCTCGCCATAAAAATCTTCATAGGCGACGCCCTCAAAAGTGGTGGCATGCAGTCGCCCTACGACACTGGAGCCGACCAATGGATTGACTTGGCTGGACAACTCGCTCCGAGAAAAGAGATCATGCGCTTGCTCAGCGATGTGGACGATGGCGTGATCGACACGACCGATGCCCTGAAAGAGTGTCTGCGGCGCATCAAGAACGACTATGCCGGCAATATGGCGGGATATGCCCACGCCCTCATCCAGAAAGAGGAAGGCAAGATGTTCTACGACGAGTCGAAATGGACGGAGGCGGCAGAAGAGGCTCGCAGTCTGTGGATCAAGATGGTTCGTCAGGACGCCGAGAACGAATATGCCTTGGGCGATATACCAGAGATGGTTTTCCGAAAATACTTAAGGGAACTTCTATAAATTCCCCGTTCATAGAATCTTAAACACAATAGAATAATGAAGAAAAACAGTTTGAAGTTGATGACGCTGATTGCCATGTTGTTGATGGCAAGCGTTCATGCCGTAGCACAGAAAAATTACAGTTACAAGACGGTAGCCAACGATCCTATGGGCACCCGGCTTTACACCCTCGACAACGGACTGAAAGTCTATCTGTCGGTCAATAAGGAGAAACCGCGCATCCAGACTTTCATCGCAGTTCACACCGGATCCAAAAACGACCCGGCAGAGACTACGGGATTGGCCCATTATCTGGAGCACCTCATGTTCAAGGGCACCAAGCAGTTCGGCACCAACAACCCTGAGGCGGAAGCCCCGTTGCTCGACAAAATCACAGACCTCTACGAGGAGTATCGCAAGATGACCGATCCCGAGGAGCGCAAAGCCAAGTACCACGAGATAGACAGTGTCAGTCAGTTGGCTGCCCAGTACTTCATTCCCAATGAGTACGACAAACTCATGGCCACAATCGGAGCTGAAGGCACTAATGCCTATACGAGCAATGATGTGACCTGCTACACAGAGGACATTCCCAGCAACGAAGTGGAGAACTGGGCAAAGATCCAGGGCGACCGTTTCCAGAATATGGTCATCCGTGGTTTCCACACCGAACTGGAGGCCGTCTATGAGGAGTACAACATCGGACTGAGCCAAGACCAGCGCAAGCTCTTCACTGCCCTCTGTGCCAAACTCTTCCCTACGCACCCCTATGGCACACAGACCACCATCGGTACACAGGAGCATCTGAAGAACCCCTCCATCGTCAACATCAAGAACTACTTCAACCATTGGTATGTGCCCAACAACGTGGCTGTCTGCATGGCAGGTGATTTCGACCCCGACCAAGCCATCGCCATCATCGACAAGTACTTCGGCATGTGGAAACCAGGAGCCGATGTGGCGCAACCTGTCTTTCCTGCTCTCCAACCCATAATGACTCCGCAGGATACCACCGTCGTGGGGCAGGAAGCAGAGACAATCTGGCTCGGATGGCGATTCGACAAGGCAGCCTCACTGCAGTGCGACACCCTTGAACTGATTGGAGAGCTCCTCAGCAACGGAAAAGCCGGCCTTATTGATATCGACATCAACCAGAACATGGCTACACTCGGCGCTTTCGCAGGCTTTGAGCCGCTGGCTGACTATTCCGCCTTCATTCTCGGAGGAGTTCCAAAGGAAGGACAAACACTCGACCAAGTGAGACAACTGCTGATCGCAGAGATCGCCAAACTCAAGAAAGGCGACTTTTCCGACGAGCTCCTTCATGCCATCATCAACAACATGAAGTTGCAGTACTACCGTTCGTTGGAGCAGAACAGAAGTCGTGCCGACAAGTTTGTCAATGCTTTCATCAATGGTATAAGCTGGGAACAGGAGGTGAACAAGATAGACCGTATCGCATCCATCAGCAAGCAGCAGGTCGTTGATTTCGCCAACAAGCACTTCAACGACAACTATGTGGCCATCTACAAACGTCAGGGCGTGGATGAGAACCAGAAGAAGATCGACAAGCCAGCCATCACTCCCATTGCTGCCAACCGCGACCAGATCAGCCAGTTCGTGAAAGATATCCAGCAGGCCTACGTCGCCCCCATCCAGCCCAAGTTCCTTGACTTCAAGAACGACCTTACCGTCACCCAAACCAAACGCAAACTTCCTGCACTCTATATCCAGAACAAGGAGAACGACCTCTTTAACCTCGCTTTCCATTTTGATTTCGGCACAGAGAGCGACAAACGCTATGAAGTGGCTGCCGACTACATCGACTTTCTTGGCACCAAGAAATTAACCGCTGCGCAAATCAAGGAGAAGTTCTACCAACTTGCCTGCAACTATTCCATTCAAGTGGGTGCCAGCGGCATCAACATCAGTCTCAGTGGACTGAATGAGAACATGCCACAGGCTCTCGCCCTGCTTGAGGACTACATCAAGAACGCCAAGGTGGATCGAGAGGCCTACGACAGTTATGTTGATTTGATACTCAAGCAACGCGCGGATGACAAGAGCAACCAGAGAAACAATTTCAGCGCGCTCAACAGTTATGGCATCTATGGAACTTACAATCCTACACGCAACATCATGAGCGAGGAAGAACTGAAAGGCGACCCACAGGTGCTGATTGACTTGCTCAAGAAACTGCCCGAATATCAGCACACACTGCTGTACTACGGACCTTCGTCGCAAAAAGAGCTGTTTGCTGTGGTGGGCAAGTTCCACAAGACCTCCAAGAAACTGTTGCCAGCACCAGAGGCAAAGGAATACCAAGAACAGGAAGCCACTGCCAACGAAATCCTGTTGGCTCCATACGATGCCAAGAACATCTACATGATCATGTACCACAATCAGAACCAGCCTTGGACGCTCGACAACCTTGCTGTCAAGGAAGTGTTCAACGAATACTATGGCGGAGGTATGAACGGAGTGGTGTTCCAGGAACTGCGCGAGGCACGCGGACTGGCTTACAGCGCAGCCGCACTGTATAATGACCCCATGAGGAAAGGACACCCCGAATACTACTACACCTACATCATCACCCAGAACGACAAGATGATGGACTGTGTTGGTCAGTTCCACAACATCCTCAACGATATGCCTGAAAGCCAAGCCGCCTTCAATGTGGCCAAAGACGCAGTGACCAAGCGCCTGGCTTCGCTGCGCACCACCAAATTTTCTATTCTCAACGCTTATCTCAGCGCCCAGCGCCGTGGCATTGATTTCGATATCAACGAGCGCATCTACCAGCAGTTGCCCAGCGTGACCCTGCAGAGCATTGTCGATTTCGAGCATCGGATGATGGCCAACAAGGCCTACCGCTATCTGATCCTTGGTAATGAAAGCGAACTTGATATGCCTGCCTTGGAGAAGATCGCTCCTGTCAGACGTGTCAGCACCGAGGAGATTTTCGGATATTGATAGGCGCTGACAGCAGGACAATGCGAGTTCGTGCATCATTTTCGCATTGCTTCTTGCCCAAACTTGTGTTTTTTTATCTAAATTTGCAAACGACTATTCTAAAAGTTATCAAAAATAATCATCATTATGGCTCAAACAACAGAATTTAAGTACGCGCCCATGTTCCAGATGGGCAAGGACGAGACGCAATACCGTCTTCTGACTAAAGAAGGGGTGACGGTCAGCGAGTTTGAAGGTAAGGAAATCGTGAAGGTGTCGAAAGAGGCCCTGACTTTGCTGGCACAACAAGCATTCCACGATGTGGAGTTCATGTTGCGTCGTGAGCACAACCTGCAGGTGGCCAAGATTCTCCGCGATCCAGAGGCTTCGGAGAACGACAAGTATGTGGCCTTGCAGTTCCTGCGCAATGCCGAGACGGCCGCCAAGGGCATACTCCCCTTCTGTCAGGACACCGGAACAGCCATCATCCATGGCGAGAAAGGACAGCAGATCTGGACAGGTTTCGAGGATGAGGAAGCGTTGAGCCGTGGCGTGTTCAACACCTATACCCAGGACAACCTCCGCTACTCCCAGAATGCACCGCTGAACATGTACGACGAGGTGAACACCAAGTGCAACCTGCCCGCACAGATTGACATCGAGGCTACCGAAGGAGCCGAATATCGCTTCGTGATGGTGGCTAAGGGCGGTGGCTCTGCCAACAAGACCTACTTCTATCCTATGACCAAGGCCACCATCCAGAACGAGGGTACATTGCTGCCCTTCTTGGTGGAGGAGATGAAACACCTGGGTACAGCGGCTTGCCCGCCTTACCACATCGCTTTTGTCATCGGTGGAACATCTGCTGAGAAAAACCTGCTCACCGTGAAGTTGGCGAGCATCAAGTACTACGACTCGCTGCCCACCACGGGCGATGAGACAGGACGTGCCTTCCGTGATGTCGATCTGGAGCAGAAATTGCTCAAGGAAGCCTACAAGATTGGACTTGGCGCACAGTTTGGCGGCAAGTACCT
Organism: uncultured Bacteroides sp.; assembly: GCA_946628545.1. Lineage (GTDB taxonomy): Bacteria > Bacteroidota > Bacteroidia > Bacteroidales > Bacteroidaceae > RUG11857. The sequence continues at coordinate 5,719 of CAMOWU010000136.1, forward strand.
GGCTCACGACATCCGTGTCATCCGTCTGCCACGTCATGGCGCAAGTTGTCCTATCGGTATGGGAGTCTCCTGCTCAGCCGACCGCAACATCAAAGCCAAAATCAACAAGGATGGTGTCTGGCTCGAAGTCATGGACAGCAATCCAGCTGAGCTGATCCCAGAGGAGTACTGCCGTCCAGGGGAAGGCGTCAAGGGCATAGAAATCGACCTGAACCAAGGTATCGATGCCGTACGTGCCGAACTGACGAAATATCCTGTTTCGACCCGTGTGAACCTGAAGGGCACCATCATCGTGGCCCGCGACATCGCCCATGCGAAATTGAAGGCTCGCCTGGACGCTGGTGAGGGTATGCCGCAGTATTTCAAGGACTATCCCATCCTGTATGCCGGACCAGCTAAGACTCCAGAGGGTTATCCCTGTGGTTCGATGGGACCGACGACAGCCAACCGCATGGATCCATACGTGGATGAATTCCAGGATCACGGCGCATCGCTCGTGATGATTGCCAAGGGCAACCGCACCCAGCAGGTGACCGATGCCTGCAAGAAGCATGGCGGTTTCTATTTGGGTACTATTGGCGGCGTGGCTGCCGTTCTTTCCCAGTCCAGCATCAAGAGCATCGAGTGTGTGGAATATCCCGAACTCGGTATGGAAGCCATCTGGAAGATTGATGTTGAGGACTTCCCCGCGTTCATTCTTGTGGATGACAAGGGCAATGACTTCTTCAAGCAGCTCAAGCCTTGTGCAGGTTGCACGATCCTGGCCGATTAGGACAGACAGTTCTATATTCTGCAATCAGAAAGTACAATCCGTGGAGTTCGTGATGGAACTTCACGGATTTTTTTACTTGAAATCAAGCAGGAAGGGAAACCCATAGATTGGGCTACCATTGTACTGTGCTGAAGCCAGCGAGTCCTGCCCAACCAGGCAGGACTTATTCATTCTCCTCTCATGGCGCATATCCCTCAGAAAGTGTCCTACGTCGGTGAAGCACAGCTGCACTGACCAAGGACACCTTCTTCGGGATGGGCAAACACGAAACGACAGGCTTCATCAGTCGAGGATGATCTCCGTTGGAGTACATGCCCTTCATCTGAATCCCGTCCATTCGTATTTTGTTTGCCCTGACCTCGGTTAAAAACAAAACGAATTAAACCGATGAAAAATTAACAAATACGGTGCTTCTTTTAACATTTATGCCTATGGTGGAAGCATGGTGATTTGTTCCACCATGCATTCCACCATCAAATCACCATGTATTCACCATTTACATTTAATAGCTATAGCTACACTTTGCTACATATTGCTACATCATCGCTACATGCTATTATTGACTTGTATCATCGTAACTTACTGTTATTCAACGCCGCTACTCATCGATACATCCTTTTACGCAATTTTGAAAGAAAAGATGTTGTTTAGGTTTTGTGTGGGGTTCTTTGTCCTTTGCCGGTGATTTCGGCAAGGTTGTAGAGGACGAGGCGGAGGTCTAAACAGGAAAAAGTTGCGATTATAGAGTCATTCAAAACATAAAACATCCGATTTTTGATGCACAAAGCAAAATAAATGGGAAAACCTTTGGCCGTATCAGATTGTTTTAATACTTTTGCATCGTTTTAATGGTATATAAAACGAAGCAATATTTATAATATGAAAACAATTATCATATCAGGAAAGCCCATTTCGCTTCAAGAAAGAAGCAAGGCTCAGATGAAAGGCATTAGCATCGGCGATTCGTTGTCATTTCGATTCTACGATGGTAATTTTCATGGCATCTCCCTGCTTTTTGCAGAACCTAAAGGAGACATTCCTACTCCACGTTCTTTAGCATTTACCGCAAGCGAACTTAATAGAAAGTTTGGTCTGCCTGTTGTCTTTCTCCTGCCCGAGTGTCCTGCATACGAAAGACAGAGACTTATACATAAAGATATTTATTTTATCGTCTCAGAAAAATATGCACACTTGCCTATGCTCATCGCAAATGAACGCATACGCAAAGCAAAACAAGCTAAGGGATTAACCCCTGTAGCTCAATTTCTCCTTCTCTTCCATCTGCAAGTGGAGAGTCTTGAAAGAAAGGCTGCACGTGACATTGAAAACAAAGTCCCGTATTCTTATCCGAGTATCACACTTGGAATCACATGTCTTGCTGACCTTGGTTTTTGCCAAAAGATCGCCGATGGTTCAAAACGTAAAGTTATACACTTCAATGAAAGCGGAAGGTCGTTATGGGAGAAAGCACAACCTTATCTTATAAATCCAGTGGAAGAACGTGTCTTTTGTGACGATTTCCATTCTGAAAACAGTTTCCCAATCTGTGGCATCAATGCCCTTGCGCATTATACATGGCTCAATCCTGACCCAGAGAGAATAATTATGATGAGTGTGAAGCAACTAAGGGAATATACAGCTGCTGGGGCATTGATTCGCCCTAATCAGTATGATGGCAATATCCTCATCGAGGCATGGAAATACCCGCCTGTAGTCAAGAATGGTGAAAAAACCGAATGGGTGGACAGACTATCATTGGCCGTTTCACTCCGTGAGGATGCAGACCCACGAGTGGAAGGCGAAGTTGAACGTTTAATTAATGATATAGAATGGAA
>CAMOWU010000137.1 GCA_946628545.1 uncultured Bacteroides sp.
GTTATTGGTTGGGCATTTTTCCGTCCATGGCATCGACAATCATGCGGAGGAGTTCGTCGGTGGGACGCGAGAGTCGCATGTTGCCTACAGTGGTCATGGGCTGACGCTTACCTGCCTTGATGTCAGCCAGACGCTGGAGCAGGATTTCCTTCATCTGCGAGCGGTATTTTGCATCAGTATCAGGGGTGAAGGGCTGAGTCCAGCGCGCCAACTGCATATCGTCGGCATCGAGATTGCCATTGGCCAGATACTCACGGATGTAACCAAGATATTTGTCGAAATCCTTCTGCTTCTGCGAGAGGGTGATGAGCGTGGAGAGGCGGTAGTGGTCGGCATTGGCAATCTTCAGGTCTTTCATCAGCTGGACGAACTTGTCGAACTGCGCCTGGTCGATGGTGGCTGTGCCATTCTCCTCGGTGATGATTTCGCGCTGGTAGTTGGTCAGCACATTCTGAATCTTCATGTTCACAGGCATCTCGCCAATCTGTGCTTTGAGTGCATCTGGGTTCTTGACCGTATAGACGAAAGACTTGGCGAAAGGATTGTTGACACTTCTCATGAAGACCATGCGCAGGGTGCTGTCGGCAGCGAAGGTAGCCTCTTTGCCATCAAGCAGAGCCTCAGCCACTTTGTTTGCCTCCGCGCTTTTATAAGAAGCATTGAGCGACTGGAGGTAAGCGAGGAGGAATTGCGGGTCGCGGTCGCCATTTTCGAATCGCTTCTGGTTTTCTGATGACGAGTTGTCCTTGCTCTTCTCCTCCACGTTCTTGATGAAGCCATCGGCATCGCTTGACCCGAGGAATCGTCCTATCTCCTGTGCGTCGGCATTGAAGATGACGAAGGTGGGATAAGCGGTAATCTGCAGTTTCTTGGCCAGAGGCGCACCATACTCACCCTCCATGTCGATTTGCAGGTTGATGTATTTGGGGTTCATGAATGCGCCCACCTTCTCCTGTGGGAAGACGTCGCGCGCCATCTTCTTGCAAGGTCCACACCATGTGGTGTAGCAGTCGAGGAAGATGAGTTTGTTCTCGGCTTTCGCCTTGACGGAAGCCTGTTCGAGTGTGGTACCGGCAGGTTCAAAGTTCATCCCCTGCCCCATTGCAGCCATCATGCTCATCATGCAGATGACAAAAACGGATAGTCTTTTCAATGTGGTCATAAGCTTATTGTTGTTGATTATTTTTTTGCTAGAGGAACTTGAGGATCTAGAATATCTAGAATATCTAGAGAATCTAGAGAATCTAGAGAATCTAGAGGATCTAGATTGATTTTATTGCATGGAGAATTTCCATGCCATGTCCTTGACTTTGCCAGGGATGGCGTAGTCGTAGCTGCGTGAGATGTCGAGTATGCCGCTGGCAGGGTTGATGAGATACTGATAGAGGTGTCCCTGCTGGGTTTTCTCGTTCCAGGTGGCGATATGCACGAGGTTGTCAGCCCGAGGCACCATGCCGTAGCCATAGATGGTGCCATGGTAGTACTTCATGATGCGCACACAGGTGATTTGCTCGTCGGCAGAGGGTGCTGTCCATGCTTCGGTGGCAGGCAAAGTGCTGTCGTAGGCGAAGTTGTAGAGTGTGGAACCCGCACCATAGTAGATAAAGTTGCCCACATGGCTGGATGCCATGGTTGTGGCTTGATTGATGCCTGGACACAGGTCCTTCATAGGATACAGCCCCACACCGATGTTGTTGTCGGCTGGAGTAGAAGACGAGAAGTTGGTGAGTGCGAGGTATCGTTCTCCGTCTTTCTCCATGATGAGGTAGTCGTAGGGGCGGAGTGCCACTCCCTGACTTGTTCCTTTTCCCCAATCTGCCATAAGAAGTGTCATGCCGGTGTTGTTGATGTCGAAGGCGGCGACATTGAGGTCTTGCGGTGCGAACTGCTCGAGTTGTGCTGAGTTATAGCCAGCATAGCGGAAGCAGTGGTAGGTTTGGTCATAGACCACGATGCCATAGTAGAGCGTCTGGGGCACCTCGGCGTTCCAAGCAGCGAGTGTGCCTATACCTGCGTCGAACTTAGGCACTCCAAACCTTGTGTTTCGTCCTTCGGTGGCACTGAATGAATAGGTGTTGGTGTAGATACGGTTGTCGTTGATCAGCACCTCTGAGCTTTGTCCCGACATCACTCCAGAACCATGCTCACCATACCATGTAGGTTTCATATTGGCAGGTGCCTGATGGAAGAAGTCGTTGAACTCCAATGCTTTCTGAATACCGTTCTCACTCACTCCCACCAGTGTGTAGTCGGTACACAGCCCTACATAGTTGTTGCCCGATGCGAGCGAAACGGCGATGTCCATGCAGCGAATAGGATGGCCTTGCAGCAACTCGCCATTGGTGGTCTCATAGAGATTCACATAATGTCGGTTGTAGTTGACATTGAGTTTTGTCCAGGGATTGAAGATGAGTGCGACGTCGGAGTAGCCAGGATTGTCGGCCCTCTCGTAGAAGACCATCCACCCTCCGTCGAAGACCTCGCTGACCGCAACCGGCACTCTGAAGAACTGTTTCACCCCATCGTTGCGGTTGGTGACCACGAGCTGCACCAGATAGTTTCCTCCAGTGCGTGTGATGGGAGTCTTGAGTTGGCGTTCATGTCCAAGCGTGTCGATGACAGTGCTCGACCCCGCTCCCGTAGTGGCGCTGTAGATGGTCCACAGATAGTCGAGCGGTGCCTGCTCTGGATGGAGCACCTCCTGTCCTTGGAAGAAGACGCGCGGCGAGAGTTCGAGCGTGTCGAAGCGCATGATGGCATATTCACTCTGCATGCCCACATTCGTAGTGTCGATGCTCACTTCCTCGAGTGTCTTATAGTCGTAGTTGCCCTTATCCTCGTAGCAAGAGGCGCAGGTCACCGCCAAAGCCAGACTCAGGGGCAAAGTCATTTGACGCATCGTTCGGGCTGATATTTGAATGATTGGTTTCATCTTCGTTCAGGTTTTTGATTTAGAAAAGCACTGGGTTTCCGTATTCGTCGGTGAGTGGTGTGTCGTGTGTGGCATTGTATTCCGCCAGTGCGTCTTGCATCACCTGCTGCAGATAGACAGCATAGACCGCCGACACCACATTACGCTCAGGGTCGTAGGATGTCTGTGTGTTGTAGTTGATCTCGAAGTCGATGAGCCCCAAGACCTCGATCATGAACTGGTACTTCACCCTGCTGTAGTTGCCGAAGTAGTTGGACAGCGGCACCCTTGGGAAGTTGGCAGCATCCCAGTTGTCGGGTTTAGCCAGATAGTTCTTCAGAACGACAGTGAACTGCTGGTGGTTCTCTGTTCCGAGGTCGAAATTGTCGTTGGGCTCCACTCTGAATGAGATTGTTCCATCCTTGGTGGTGAAGAGGTCGGGGCTTTTGAGATTCTGCGTGTTGAAATACACTTGGTAGGTACCTCCAATCTCTCCAGCCGGAATGATGTAGTCCTCAGTTCGAATGGTGTTGACCATCAGCGCCGAGTCGCCCCCAAAGGGTTGGAGTCGGAAAGTGCGGTCGTGGTCGGCCGGCATACCGCTGATTTGTGCATAGAAGGTGACACTACCCTCCTCGTAGGCATAGGAGTAGTTGTAGGTGGTGCTTTCATAGACAGCAACAGGTGTGCCCACCCAGATGTCCAGTCCTGTGCGTTGAGTGTCGTATGTTTCGACCTCCTCTTTGGAGCACCCCATGGCAATGACCATTGTCATGGCGGTGATGATATATCTACTTATTGTTTTCACGTTGAGCTGATTCTGTTTCGGTGATAGGCAATGGGAAAGTATAGACTTTTTCCGCCACGGCATCTACGTCCGCATAGAGGATGTTGTTGCGGTTGAGTCGTTTGTAGAGGAAGAAGAGTTGTCCTTCAGCGAGGAATTCCCTTCTGTATTCGCGTATGAGTTCGAGGTAATAGTCCTCGGGCAGTTCATTGAGTGCCGGCAGGTTGCGCGCCAGTCGCAAGGTGTTGATGGCGTCCTTAGCGGCATCGGTATCTCCTTTTCTGTATTCCACCTCACTGCGTATGAGCCACATCTCCGGGAGTCGGATGAGCGGCATCTTGAAATTGTAGTAAGCGTCGCCGTTGCTTGTTTCGTCAAACTTCGTCAGATAGCGGTTGTTGGCGTGAGTGGCCGATCCAGCCTTGAAGAGGAAGGTGAAGCGGTAGTCCTGTGTGGCGTTGTCGAAATAGTCGAGTAGTCGGTCGCGGGTGATGGCAAAACTATACGGTGAGTTGTCGGAGAAGAATTCGTCGGCAATGTCGGCCTTGAGCGTGAGGTTGTTGAGCGCGAAGAGGTGCTCTGTAGCCAAGCATCGGTCGTAGCCTGCCTGAAGGTTGGCCACCGTTGCCCATTCGAACTGTCCGCTATTGATGACCTCGTTGGCAGCAGCCAATGCCTCGTCGTACTTGCCCATCCACATATACACACGCGCCTCTACGGCTTTCACCGCATAGTAGTTGAGGTGGAGCTGTCGGTTGATCAGATATCCGTTGTCGATGCTTTCTGTAATGGTCCGTCCTGTGACGATGGGGTCTGCCCCCTTGAGCAATGTCTCGGCAGCCAAGAGGTCGTTCAGAACAGCCTGCGCCACCTCGCTGACCTTGAGTTGGGGGAAGACCCTGTAGCTGAGTGCGGTGCTGTAGGGTATGGAAGGTTGGTCGGGATTGACCGCAAAGCTCACTCCGAAGCATCGCAACAAGTCGAAGTGCAGGAAAGCGCGCAGTGCCAGTGCTTCTCCCTTGATGACGTCGTGGTTGTCGGCAGAGAAGAGCTGCGGTTTGTCGTCGATATGGGCGATGAGGTTGTTGACATTGGCGATGCCGTTGTAGCTATTCGTCCAGATACCCCGAATATAGTTGGTTGGGAATGCGGCATCGTAGTTGAATGCAGTGGCATCGTCGTATTGGGATGCGTAGTAGAAGTCCCATTCGTAGGCCAACACGTCGAGGAATCCGTAAGTCAACTCCTTGCCATAGGTACTGGAAGAGAGCATAGAGGAATAGACTCCAGCCAGTGCCTCTTTGTATCCGCTTTCGGTCTCAAACAGTTCGGTGTCCTCCACTTGCGAACGTGGTTGGACATCGAGCCAGTCGTTGCAGCTGCTGAGAAGAAGCGGCAACAGGGCCGAGAGCAATATAATCTGATATTTTGTCTTCATCTTGTCTGAGTGTGTATTGTTGTAGGTATATAGCCGCTTAGAGTGTTGCTGTGAGCGAGAAGGAGAAAGTTCGTGCGTAGGGGTAGTTGAGTCCTCGCTCGGCTTTGACTGTGGAGAGGTGGAACACATCGTTGATGTAGAATGTGAGCCTCAGTCGCTCGAGTTTGGCCTTGTGGAGCCATGAGCAGTACTTGAAGTCGTAGTAGGCCGAGAGGCTTGAGAGGTCGAGCATGTTGTTGCGCTGGATGAAACGCGTGGAAGCGTAGGTCACGGTCGGTGTGCTGGAAATATGCTTGTAGAGCGCCACGTCGCCCACTTGGTTCCAAGTGTCGCTGAAGACTCGCTTATCCACATTGTTGGCGATGTTGACGTTCTCCACCCTGTCCACCAGAGTCTGGTTGTAGTAGTCGCCTCCGAGCTGGTAGTTGAAGAGCAGGCTCAGTCCGATGCCCTTGTACTCGCCGTTGAATCCGAAAGTGCCATGCACCTTGGGGTTGGAGTCGCCAGCGATGATATAGTCGTCGGTGGTGTAGTCGTAGGTGGTTGTCCCGTCTTTCTTGAGAAACATCTCGCGACCGGTGGCAGGATCGATGCCGAGGCTCTTGACCGCCCAGATGGCGGTCATGCTCTGTCCTTCCTCGTAGCGGATGATGGGCGAAGTGGTGTTTTCCGCATCTTGTTCACGATTGAAGGCACTGAGTGCGTCGCTGATCTTGGTCACCTTATTGACATTGTGTGCAATACTTCCCGACAGACTCATGAACGACTGCCCTTTCTGGAAGAATCGCCAGTTGGCAGTGGCTTCGATACCTTTGTTCTCGACGTTTCCAAGGTTCTCCATATAGGAAGTGAAACCTGTGGATGAAGGTGTGGACATAGCAATGAGGGCGTCGCGGGTACGGCTGTCGTAGTAGTCGAATCTGAGGTTCAACTTTTTCCACAGTCCGAGGTCGAGGCCCACGGTGAAGTCGCCTGTCTGCTGCCATTTCAAGCTGGGATTAGGCATTCCCATGAGGTAGGCAGCAGAGATGTTGTCGTAGATGATGTTGTCGTAGAACTTATAGGTAGCTTTGGCTTGGTAGGGCGAGAAGTTCTGGTTGCCAGTGAGTCCGTAGGTGACGCGGAACTTACAGAGTGTCAGCCAGTCGGCATTGTCCATGAAGTTTTCCTTATGAAGGTTCCATCCTGCACCGAGGCTCCAGAACGTACCCCAACGGTTGTCGCTTCCGAAGACGGATGATCCATTGAATCGGATGCTCATGTCGAAGAGGTAGCGTTCGTCGTAGGAGTAGTTGGCAGCTCCTGTGAATCCAAGCGATCGTGTGGTGCTCTCACTACCCGTGGGTGTGCCTCCCTCGGCATACTGTTTGGCAAAGGTGATGTAATCGACGTGGTTGTTGAGGAATCCCCATGCGGTCATACCTTCTGTCTCGCTGTTGGAGTTTTGGAGCGAATAGGCGATGTTGGAGAGCAGCAGGTGCTTGCCCCACTGATGGTTGTAGTGTCCGGTGACGTCGATGGAGAGGCTGTTGGTTTCTCCATTGTTGATGGAGTAGCTTCCTCGCTGGAAGTAGCGGTCGCCCGTCCAGGTGGTGAATCGAGTGTGGTCGCCAGGGTAGAAATCCTCGCGTTTGTTGTTCTGGTGGGTATAGCCGAGACGCGCGGTGAAGCGCAGGTCGTCTGTCGGGCGGTACTCAAGATAGAAGTTCTCCACCACTTCTGTGTATTTGGAGAAGTTCTTGGTGCCTATGCTGGCGTTGTAGAGCGGGTTGTAGTATGTTGTAGTGCTACCGTTGGCTCCTGGAGAGGTATAAGTGCCCAGCACCTTGATGGTGTTGCCGAAATCGTCCTCGGGCGCATAGTATGGATTGACGGAGACGTAGTCGGCGAAAGTGCCGTACGGGCTGTCGTCGGCCTTGTTGCCTGTGACGGACAGTGAGTTGCGAAACATCCATTGCTTGTAGCGGTAGGAAAGGTTGATGTTTCCGCTGGTGGTGCTTCGTCCCGACTTCTTCATCACACCCGCCACGTCGTTGTACATGACGCTGGCTGAGTAGCGCATTTCCTCGGTTCCTCCTTCGATATAAGCTGTGTGCTTATGTCCGACGCTGGTGCGCAGCGGTTGTGAGAGCCAGTAGGTATTGACGCCCCGTGCGATGTTGGCGGCAATGCTGTTGTACTGTTCGTCGAGCAGAGCTTGGTAATAAGGCGCAGTGCTTGAATAGCGTCCTGAATTGTATTCCACTTGCAACTTTTCCTCGGCATTACAGAGGTTGTAGGATGTGAGGTCGGGGGCTTCGAGATTGAGGTCACCCGTATAGGTGATGCGCAGTCTGCCTGCCTCGGGCAAAATGGTTTCCACCACAATCACTCCATTGCTTGCCTTCGAACCATAGATGGCTTTGGCAGCACCGTCTTTCAGTATGGTGACGCTCTTGATGCGGTTCATGTCGAGGTCGAAGATTTGCTGTTGCGACGCTTCAAAACCATCGAGGATGAATAGCGGTGCGTTGGGGTTGCCCTGGTAGTCGCCCTGCAATCCTCCGAAAGAAGCCTTACCGCGGATGGTGATGTCGTTCATGAAGTTGGGGTTGGAACCGTTGATGCTGTTCATATCGACGATGAACGACGGGTCGAGTGCCTGTATGACCTTCAGCACGTTGCTGTTGCCCACCAACTTGAGTTCCTCCTGGTTGTAGGAGGCTGTTGAGCCAGTGAAGGTAGATGACTTGTAGTCGAACAGACCTGTGACCACAACTTCGTCAAGTTCGGTACTGGACTTGAGGATGATGACCTGGTTGTTGTAACTCTTCTTACCGTCGTAGGTTTTGGTCTGTGTCTGAAAACCTACGAAAGAAAAATCGACAGTCGATTTCTTTCCCTTGGGTAGCGCTACGGTGAATCGTCCTTCAACGTCGGCCACTGCCCCACCCTTGGTTTCTCGGATATAGATGTTTGCGCCGGGCAAAGGTTCGCCTTTATCGTCTTTGATGACGCCTTGCAGCACCACTTTGTCGGCCGAAACCACATTGGCACGCTGCGGTGTGACGGTGGACATAGGTACAGAATTGGGCTTGTCGTTTTGTGCCTGTGCACCTGTAGTTGCCACCATCATTGCCAAAAGGGTCAATGTCAAGTGATAGCGTTTTTTCATCTGT
>CAMOWU010000138.1 GCA_946628545.1 uncultured Bacteroides sp.
ATCAAGCATTCATCTTTCATCCATCATCCTTCATCCATCAAACATCCATCAAACATTCATCTTTCATCCATCATCTTTCATCCATTAAATAGATACAAATAAACAACAAAATAGAATAGGACTATGAAAGTAATGAAATTCGGCGGTACGTCGGTAGGCTCGCCAGAGCGCATGAAGAACGTATCGGAACTTATTACAAGAAGCGGCGAACCCACCTTCGTGGTGCTTTCTGCCATGTCGGGAACAACCAACTCGCTGGTTGAAATCTCAAACTACCTTTACAAAAAGAACCCTGAGGGAGCCAACGATGTGATCAATCGGCTGGAGCAGGTCTACATGAACCACGTTGAGGAGCTCTACTCCACTGACGAGTACAAGCAGAAGACGAACGAATTCCTGAAAGGTGAGTTCCAGTATCTGCGTTCATTCACCAAGGACCTCTTCACAAGCTTCGAAGAAAAGAGCATCGTGGCCCAGGGTGAGATCATCAGCACCAACATGATGGTCAACTACCTGCAGGAGAAAGGCATCAGCGCCGTGCTCCTGTCGGCTCTTGACTTCATGCGTACCGACAAGAATGCAGAACCCGACCCCAGCTACATCAAGGAGAAGCTCTCCAAGATTATGGAGGAGAACGAGGGCTACCAGATTTACATCACACAGGGTTTCATCTGCCGCAATGCCTATGGTGAGGTGGACAACCTGCTTCGTGGCGGTTCCGACTACACAGCTTCGCTCGTGGGCGTGGCGCTGGAGGCTGAGGAAATACAAATCTGGACGGACATCGACGGAATGCACAACAACGACCCGCGTGTCGTCGACAAGACAGAGGCCGTGCGCCAGCTGCACTTCGAGGAGGCAGCAGAGCTGGCCTACTTCGGTGCCAAGATCCTGCATCCCACATGCGTCCAGCCTGCCAAGTTTGCCGGCATTCCCGTTCGTCTGAAAAACACCATGGAACCAGACGCTCCGGGAACCATCATCGACAACGTCACCATGCGCGGAAAAATCAAGGCCGTGGCCGCGAAGGACAACATCATCGCCATCAAGATCAAGAGTTCACGCATGCTGCTTGCAACGGGATTCCTCCGCAAGGTGTTCGAGATTTTCGAGAGCTATCAGACGGCCATCGACATGGTGGCAACATCTGAGGTCGGCGTGTCCATGAGTATCGACAACGACGCACATCTGAGCGAAATCGTTGACGAGCTCAAGAAGTATGGCACCGTCACCGTGGACACCGACATGTGCATCATCTGCGTCGTGGGCGACCTCGACTGGAGCAATGTAGGCTTCGAGACGCTGGCAACCGATGCGCTGAAGAACATTCCCGTCAGAATGATTTCCTATGGCGGTTCCAACTACAACATCTCGTTCCTCATCAAGGAAGCCGACAAGAAACGCGCCTTGCAAAGCCTCAGCGACACGCTGTTCAACAACTAAGGCCATGCAGCGCAACCCAAACGCCTTGACACCCGTCTATGAGGATTCCTCCAACTAGACGGGTAACAAGGAATGGGCCTAACAACAACACACACACAAGCCAACAGTTATAGAAATATGAAAGGTAAATTCCCGATAGAGAAGTTCCGACAGACGCAGACACCGTTCTACTATTACGACTCAGGACTGCTGCGGCAGACATTGCGCACCATCAACGAAGAAGCAGGACGCCACGAGGGCTTCTGCGTGCATTATGCCATCAAGGCCAATGCCAACCCCAAGGTGCTCAACATCATCTGCCAGGCTGGACTGGGAGCCGATTGCGTGAGCGGCGGCGAAATCATGGCATCGATTAACGCAGGCTTTCCTGCCTCCAAGATTGTCTATGCCGGCGTGGGAAAAAGCGACTGGGAAATCAATTTAGGACTCGACCACGACATCTTCTCGTTCAACGTGGAGAGTGTTCCCGAACTGGAGGTCATCAATGAACTGGCCATGGCCAAAGGAAAGGTGGCACGAGTGGCCTTTCGCATCAACCCGAACGTTGGTGCTCACACTCATGCCAACATCACCACAGGACTGGCCGAGAACAAATTCGGCATCGCCATGCGCGACATGGAAAGCATCATAGATCAGGCTTCGGCATTGTCGAATGTAAAGTTTGTTGGATTGCACTTTCACATTGGTAGTCAGATACTTGACATGGGCGACTTCAAGGCTTTGTGCAACCGCATCAACGACCTTCAGGATCAGCTCGAACGGCACCACATCAAGGTGGAGAACATCAACGTGGGTGGCGGACTGGGCATCGACTACCAGCATCCCAATCGCGTTCCCATTCCCGACTTCAAGGCCTATTTCGACACCTATGCCCGCTTTCTCAAGCTACGCCCTGGACAGACGCTTCACTTTGAACTCGGACGTGCCGTCGTGGCACAATGTGGGAGTCTCATCACAAAGACACTCTATGTGAAAGAGGGAGCATGCAAGAAATTCGCCATCGTCGACGCCGGCATGACAGACCTGATACGACCCGCACTCTACAATGCCTACCACAAGATAGAGAATCTTTCGAGCGAAGAGCCTCTTGAGACCTACGACGTGGTGGGCCCCATCTGCGAGTCGAGCGATGTCTTTGCAAAGTCCATCGACCTGAACCAATGCCACCGTGGCGACCTCATCGCCTTACGAAGTGCAGGGGCTTACGGCGAGATCATGGCTTCGTGCTACAACTGCCGACAGCTTCCCAAGGGATATATAACAGAAGATTTTAGATGATTTTGTCAACAACCACAACGATGATAGTGTGTGCAGTGCTTATCCTTGTAAGCATTGCCACACCTTTTTTGAATATATTCTTCCGCAAACTCCAGCTTTCCGATGAGCAGTTGCCTTCGGAGCACGACACCGAAAGCCATTCAACAGACGAGGACTCAGAGGAGTCGGCCACGACTTCTGCGACCGACGAAAAGCGTTTCCACTACCCTTCCGTTTCCATCGTCCTTTTTGCCCACGACAATGCTCGCGACCTGGAGCAGCATCTGCCAGCCATTCTCGAGCAGGATTATCCAGCCGGTTTCGAGGTCATCGTGGTACAGGGCAAGAGCGAGGACGACACCGAAGACGTGCTGAAGAAGCTGAAGAACGAACACAAGAACCTCTACACAACGTTTGTTCCCGACTCTGCCCGCTACATGAGCCGTCCAAAGCTGGCCATCACGCTCGGCGTGAAGGCGGCCCACAACGAATGGATGCTCCTCACGGAGCCCAACTACCATCCTGCCTCCGACCAGTGGCTGCTCACCATGGCACGCAACTGCCACGACGACAAGGACATCGTCATCGGCTACAGCAACTTCAACGATGAGGCAACGCACTATCAGCGTTTTGAGCGACTGCTGTGTCAGCGCTACATCTTGCGAGAGGCCCAACGGAGAACAGCCTACCGCTCGGAACCCGGCAACCTGATGTTCCGAAAGAGTACCTTCATTAACGGAAGGTCATTCGATGGTAACCTCAAGTACATCAGGGGAGAATACGATTTCATCGTCAACAAGTTTGCAACGCGCTCCAACACCACGACCGAAACCCACCCGCTGTCGTGGATGATTGAGGATGCCCCCACCAAGAAACAGTGGAACAACCATCATCTGTTCTACATGGAAACGCGTCAGCACCTGAAGCGCTCGTTTGCCCATGCTTTGCCTTTCAAGGTCGATCAGATAGCGCTCCATTTCAACATGCTGCTCATCATCTCAGCTCTCATCTTTTCCATCACGTCCCTGGTGCTTGACGCAGATCCTTCATCGTTCTTCGTTCATCCTTCATTCATCATAACAGCCTCGGCCATCCTTGCCCTGGTCATCTCCACCGTCCTTCGCACCGTCATTGCCCGCAAGGCCATGAAAGCCTTTGGCGAAGACATCCCGGCGTCGAAGGTCGTCCCCTTCGAATGGTCGATCGTGTGGCGACTCATCTATTACAAGCTGAAACACCACATGGCCGACAAGTACGATTTCATCTGTCACAAAGTATAGCTGTCATCCATGAGAGTCGTCCATTTCATACCAAAGTCGCAAAACGTAGGGGCCACCGCATCCTACGTGGAGCTGCTTGTGTCTGCCATGGACAAATTCGCCGAAGCCACTCTCACCACATCCATCACACAGCTCAGGAAGACCACAAAGCCATCGGCGCCCGACATCATCCACATTCACGGCTGCTGGAGCATCTACGTGGCAACGGCCGCGCGCTGGGCCGAGCAACAAGGACTGCCTGTCGTCATCTCCTTGCACGGTGCACTGCAACCTTGGCAATGGCGGCCAGCGACAAACATCACGAACGACATGCGACGCTACGCCTTCCTCGAAAAGGCTGTACGACGCGCTGATGCCATTCACGTTGAAGGCGAGATGGAGATGCAACGCATGAGACAGCTCGCATGGAATCCCAGGGTTGCCATCGTCAGGAATGCCCTCGTCACCAATCGCATTTCGACATCGTCCATGGCTGCTCAGATGACGCAGCTCTATCAGAAGGTCATCGACAGCAATACTTTCAGACTCATGACCGATGAAGAGAAACAAGCCGAGAGCATACTACTCAGAACTGCCCTCGACTATGAATACACCCGTCGCTTCTCTCCCTCCACCCTGGCATGGTCCCCAAACGACCAAACGACCAATCCCCAAAACGACCAAACGACCAATCCCCTAAACGACCAAACGACCAATCCCCAAAACGACCAAACGACCACCCCCCTAAACGTCCAAGCATTGGAGTCCGATTCCTGGCGCAAGATTCTCATCCACGCCAGCGACGAGCACATCCTCGACTACATCCAGCAGGCGGCCGATCTCCTAATGCTCAACATCGCCCACATCAACACCGACGATGTCGACCGTTTCCCGCAGAAACTGCAGAAGCCCGACGGCACACTCCCCATCGACCACCTTCTGGCCCGACACGCTCTGAAGACCAAGAGCAAGCTCGACCATCTGCGACAGGACGAGAAACCATCCGATACCGAAATGGCCATCTGCCACCTGTTCCTCAACGTGCAGCACCAACTGCGACACACCGCCCTCTCACGGCGACACATCGCTCAGCTGTTCGCCATCATCCGCTATTCCGACTACAACGAGGACAAACTGTCACGCATGCTCAGGCATCTCAAGCTGACACCCTTCGCATCGCGCATCTTGCAGATTCTCCACGACACCCTCGCCCTCGAAGAAGGATTCATGCCCATTGAACCACGAGACGACAAAGGCACCACCGCCATACGGCAAGCCCTGCAAGCCTTGAACATACAAGCATGAGACCCATAGGACATCAAAATATAAGTAACTAATCAAATTATCCTGTATGATTGAATTGAACAAAGAGACTCAGAGGCACAGAGGGTTTTGTTTTTGTACAAGACCTCTGCGTCTTTGTGTCTCTGAGTTCAATATATAAACCATATTTGTTCACCAATTTAACAACAATAAATCAAACAACCATGAAACCATCTACCGCTCCCGACCTCCGCTACCTCGAACTTCTTTCCAAGTCATTCCCCACCGTAGCTACGGCCAGCACCGAGATCATCAACCTGCAGGCAATACTCAACCTGCCAAAAGGCACTGAGCATTTCCTCGCCGACCTCCACGGAGCCTTCCCTGCCTTCCAGCACGTTCTCAAGAATGCATCGGGAAACATCAAGCGAAAGGTCAACGACATCTTCGGCAACGAAGTGAGAGAGAGCGAAAAGCGCGAACTCTGCACGCTCATCTACTATCCCGAGAGAAAGCTCGAACTCGTGAAGCAGGCGGAGAGCGACATCAACGACTGGTACCACATCACCATACACCAACTCGTAAAGGTGTGCCGCGAGGTGTCGTCCAAATACACACGGTCCAAAGTAAGAAAGGCACTGCCGCCTTCGTTCTCCTACATCATACAGGAACTGCTACACGAGCGCACCGACGACATCGACAAGGCTGCCTACGTCAAGGGCATCATCGACACCATCATCGACACCGGACGTGCCGACGACTTCATCTGCACCATCTGCCAGGTCATCCACCGTCTCGCCATCGACCAGCTCCACATCCTCGGCGACATCTTCGACCGAGGACCTGGTGCCCACCTCATTCTCGACCTGCTCCGACAATACGACAACTGGGACATACAATGGGGCAACCACGACATCCTTTGGATGGGAGCACACGCAGGCAACGACGCATGCATCTGCAACGTCATACGCCTGTGTCTTCGCTATGCCAACCTCACCACGCTCGAAGAAGCCTATGGCATCAACCTCGTACCACTGGCCACCTTCGCCCTCGACACCTACGCCGACGACCCATGCACCGAGTTCATACCCAAGACCAACGGAGGTAGCGAACAGCTCGACCAGAAGAACGCACGTCTCACGGCCATGATGCACAAGGCCATCGCCGTCCTGCAATTCAAGATTGAAGCACAGATATACCACCGCCACCCCGAGTGGGGAATGGAAGACCGCGATATCATCTCCACCATCGACTTCAACAAAAAGACCTGTCGCGTCGATGGCAAGGAGTATCCGCTCACTTCCTGCGATTTCCCAACCATCCAACCCTCTCAGCTTTCAGCTCTCAGTTCTCAGTCTGAGCCCATTGGGCTCACCGCTATCGCCCTCACTCCCGAGGAACAGTCGCTCATGACCAGCCTCCACCGTTCCTTCACCACCAACGAGAAGCTGCGTCGACACATCAACCTCCTTCTCTCCCACGGATGCATGTACACCATTATCAACCACAACCTCCTCTTCCATGCATCTTGCCCACTCAATGCCGACGGCACTCTCAAGTCTATATCCCTCTACCCCCATCCCATAAATACAAACGACACGGCGCACCCCTCCCGCCAAGGGAAAGACCAAGGTAATCTTTTCCCCACATCTGCCCGTCAGGCGCCCCCCTCCTTCGGAGGGGCCGGGGGAGGTTCCTATTCCGGCAAAGACCTGATGCACCACACCGGAATGCTCATACGCTCTGCCTTCCAGGCCGACACCCCGCCGACAGAGCGGCAGTACGCCATCGACTACTTCCTGTACCTTTGGTGCGGCCCCGACAGCCCACTCTTCGACAAATCCAAGATGGCAACCTTCGAGCGGTATTTCATCAACGACAAGGCCACGCACCGCGAAGCCAAGGGCAACTACTTCCTGCTGCGTGACAACGAGGACATCTGCGAGCACATACTCGACGCATTCCAGGTGGAAGGCCCCAACCGCCACATCATCAACGGACACGTGCCCGTGCACGCAGCCGAAGGAGAAAACCCCATCAAGGCCAACGGCAAGCTCATGGTCATCGACGGTGGTTTCTCACAGCCTTACCACAAGACAACAGGCATCGCCGGATACACACTCGTCTACCACTCACGGGGATTCCAGCTCGTACAGCACGAGCCATTCACCAGCGAGGAGGAAGCCGTCCGCACTGGAGCCGACATCAAGAGTACCACGCAGATTGTTGAGATGACTGCCCACCGCATGCTCGTCGCCGACACCGACAAGGGAGCGGAGCTTCGGAAACAGGTCAGCGACCTCAAACAACTCCTCTACGCCTACCGCCACGGCATCATCAAAGAAAAACGGTAATACACAACGACACCCCTCACCCCCTCTACGGGGATAGGGGTGTCTTTCCTTCCCCCTAAACAAGGGGAGTTGGAAGGGATGTCTGGGAGCTTGCACCTCTCAGTTTTCAGTTCTTTGCAAGCAAAGCGAACAAGTTCGAGCGCTCCGTTCTCAGTTAGAGTAAATGCTCACAACATCGTGCCACAACGTCTCGAGTCCTCGCGCCAAACTACTCGAGTCGCCGCGCCATCCTACTTGAGTCCCGTTGGCGTCCTACTCGAGTCCTTCTGCCGTCGGGACTCGAGTCCTCCAACCGAAGAACTAAACAAGGACTACAGCCTCATGCCATAAACTCGTCAAAACCAACAAATTAGACTGACTATACACACCATGCAAGAAACTTCTTTTCCCCATACATTTCACCATGTTCCCATCACTATTCACGGATTTGTATAAGTGCGTTTCAACCATTATCTTTTATACTAAAAACTTCAAGTTTCGCATTCGCTCAACTTCTTGGAGTTCAGGAGTTCAGGAGTTACAGGAGTTGCAGACGATAGTGCTGAAGGCTCTCTTAGCGTCAGTTTACAGGGGTTGGAAGTATTGTCTGCGCTCGAACTTGTTCGCTCTGCTTGCAGAGAACTCCTGTAACTCCTGTAACTCCTGAACTCCATCAACTTGCGAAAGTTGAGTAAAAACCTTTT
>CAMOWU010000139.1 GCA_946628545.1 uncultured Bacteroides sp.
ACTCAGATGACTTTAATTGACGAAAAAAAAGACACACTCTGCAAGGAGATACAGCACATCCTCTCCGAGCGACATCAGACCCTATCGACCGCCGAGAGTTGCACAGGTGGACGCATCGCTTCTGCCATCACAGCCATAGCCGGTTCGTCGGCCTATTTCCAAGGCTCGATAGTGGCATATCAGAATGAGGTCAAGACACATTTGCTCCACGTCAACCCCCTAACCATTGAGGAGCACGACGTGGTGAGTCGGGAGGTGGTCTGTGAGATGGTCAGAGGTGCATGCCAGTTGTTTGGCACCGACTACGCCATCGCCACTTCTGGCTATGCTGGTCCCGGTGGTGGCAGCGACAAGGTAGCCCAAGGTACTATCTGGGTAGCCTTTGGCAGTCCTGACCATATAGAAACGAAGTGCAGGACGGAAGACAATGGTCGGCTGGAGAATGTGGAACTTGCCACTTTGAGCGCACTGACAGGTTTCTGCAGTTACTTGAAGAATCTTTCAACTTTTCATCTTGAGCATCCATAAAAGCCATCTGCTATGAAGGAAACACGCTATTTCTACACCCCCAATGCCCTTGAGAGCAATGAGTTGCCCGAGGAAGAAGCACAGCATGCCTTACGAGTGCTTCGACTGGTGGCTGGCGACGACATCATGCTGATGGATGGTCAAGGCACTTTCTATGAAGCCGAAGTCACCGCCACCGACAAGCGTCACTGCCACTACAGCATTCTACGCGAACTTCCTCAAGAACGACTGTGGACCCCGTGGCTGCATATCGCAGTGGCTCCGACCAAGAATATCGACCGCATGGAGTGGTTTGTGGAGAAAGCTGTGGAGATAGGTGTAGATGAGATCTCCTTCCTCAACTGCCAGTATTCCGAACGTCGCAACCTACGTATCGACCGCATGGAGAAGATTGTGGTCTCAGCGATGAAGCAGAGCCGCAAGGCTTGGAAAACACAAGTCAACGAGATGGTAGATTTCTCTTCCTTCGTCCAGAAGATGAAAGACGACGATGCCAATCGATTCATCTGCCATTGCTACGATGAGTCAGACATCACCCAAGCACTGGTTGACAAGGGTGGGGCATCACCCACCACGGCTAATCGGAAAATCTTATTGCGCGATGCGCTTACACAAGGTCGCAACGCTGTGGTGCTGGTAGGTCCAGAGGGAGATTTCAGCATCGACGAAGTCGCTGACGCCGAGAGACTGGGATTCCAGCCCGTCAGCTTGGGCGACAGCCGTTTGCGCACTGAAACCGCTGCTCTTGTGGCTGTGCATCTCATGCGCTTGTTTGCCTGACAACTTCTGTTGTCATAACAACATGAAAAAACACTAACAACACAACTTAACTATATGGCACGAAAATCCTTATACCTGATGATGGTCATGCTCTTCACGATGACGATGAAGGCTCAGACCGATGTTTCCAACCTCATTGTGAACCGCGATTTCGAAGGTGGCAGTTTCGCTGGATGGGTGAACTGGCAATCGAAGTTGCAGGTGCAGTCGAATTCATCTTTCGCAGGCAAACAGCACACCCACTACGTGGAGCGTTGGGTAGCCAGTGGGTCGATAGGTGAGACCCTCCTTTCCCAGTGCATCACAGGACTGGCCAACGGACAATATACCCTGTCGGCTTATGCCTATTCCGCTGGTAGCAACGGTGCTTTTCTCTTTGCCAACGACGACACCAAAGCCATTGGCACCACCAGCGGTCTGGTGAGCCTTACCTTCACCGTCATCGATGGTATCGCAGACATTGGCGTGAAGACCACTTCTGCCTCCGACCATTGGATCTGTGTGGATTACTTCTCCCTCTCTCGCCTGAACACCACAGCCAGCAACTGCCAGACCGAACTGACAGCTCGTGTGGCTCGCGCTCAGGCACAGACTTCCTCGTCGATGGACAGCGGGGTGCTCTCAGCCCTCAACACAGCCATCAACAATGCCAGAAGTTTCAGTTCCAACACAGCAGCCAACTACACCACCGTATCGCTGGCACTGCGAAATGCCATCGATGCCGCCGAGCGAAGCATCTTCGCCACTCAATGCACGGAAGGCGGTAGTCTGACGGTCAAGACCGACACCCGTTATGCACGCGGTGCCACAATGGCTTTCGGACGCAGCACCGTCACAGGCAGCAACATACTGGAACAAGGATTCGTGTATAGCGACACCAATACAGAACCCACTTTGGCTGATCCTCGCACCACCGATTTCGTGAATGTGAACGGTAATATTTACCGCATGAACAACCTCACGCCAGCCACAAAATACTACTGCAGGGCATACGCAGTCAACACCAGTCATCAGGTGGCATACGGCGACGTGATAGAGATCATCACCATTCCAAAAGGCACACTGACGTATTCTTTCAACACTTCAGACGATGCCGACATCAACGCACGCATTGATGGAGCGATGGAAAGTTCCTTGAGCTACTGGAACAACCTGGGACAGCTTTCCGGTGTGCACTTCACCGCCAACTATGCTTCAGGCACTCCTACAGCCGACTGCTCCTATGGTGGCTGGATCCGTTTCGGGCCTACAGTCAGCTACCAGGCTGTTGGCACCACCATGCATGAGATGCTCCACGGCATCGGTATGGGAACAGCAGGAAGCTGGACTGGCGACATCCGTTCTAATAACGGTTCAGGCACTTGGTTGGGCAAGCGCACTCGCGACCTCATGCGCTTCTGGGACAATAAAGACACCGAATACTTCACTGGCGACGGTACCCACGGATGGGGCAACAGCGCCACCCACGACTATTGCATCAACGGAGCAGACAAAGACAAGCATGCCGACTATCAGTACCTCTGCACAGGCCTCATTGCCGAAGCATTGTGCGAGGACAACCTCATCCGTGCCACAAACAAATTCTGTGTTCCTGCTTACACCCTGCCTCAAAACGATACCAAGACCTATGTCATCACCAACTCTGACGCCAAATACGGTCAGGGGCAGTACTATCTCGTAGATGAAAACGGAACATTGAAATGGAAAGCGCTGACTTCAGAAGAAGTAAAGACAGCAAGCAAAGGAGCACTATGGTACATCACCTTCACTCCTTCCAACCAATACTATCAAATCAAGAACGCTGGCACCAACCGATTCATCACTTACAACTCAGGTTTCAAGACCAGTACATCGAGTGACGATATGCAGCTGTTGCTTTCGTTCGCAGACGTCGTGATTGGCGAGCAGACCTTCGATGCTTACCATATCATCGATCCCAATGACAACACAAGCACTCCCAACTGCCTGACAGCTACCGGAGGAGGGTCGGTGACTACTGCCACTTTCAGTCCTACCAATGCCGCCACAGCACAGCGATGGGTGATTCTGGAGCAGGATGAGATCAGTGCGATTGAAGAAGGTTACCGTGGCAATCTGAATGATCTGATAGCCAAAATCAAAGCGATGAAAGCCACCAGTCACTCTGAATTGGTGGATGGCGCTGACGTTGAACTGAACAACGCCTTGAGCGGGATTGAATCAGAGACCGCTACCGCATCCATCGCAAGACTGGAAGAACTTCGCATCGAGGCGTGGAATGCCGCTAAGACTTTCCTTAAGACCACGAAACCAGCCACCTATTACGACATCTCTTTCTTGATAGAGAACGCAGGCTTCGACGACGGCGCTGAGGGCTGGACGGGAACTGCACCTGATGTGAACTATAGTTGTGCTGAGTTCTACCAGAAGGACTTCGATATCTATCAGCAACTCACAGGTCTTCCCGCAGGAAAGTATGTGTATCAAGTGAAAGCTTTCCAGCGTCCTGGTACTTCCGCTGAAGCATACGCAGGCACCAACGCCGTGCAAGTGACTCAATATCTGAACGGAACGCTCAACACCATTTGTAATATCTGTGACTACAAACAGACATCAAAAGTGGGTTCTGGCACGGAAGTGGAAGTAGGTAGTACCTATTATATACCCAACAACATGCAGGCTGCCGCAGCCTATTTCGCCAAAGGCTACTACGACAACAGGCTCGAAGAGACCCTGCTTGTGGATGGTGATATCACAATCGGTATCAAAGGCACCAACAACGCTTCTTCCTATTGGTCGATTTTCGACGACTTCCGCCTCTACTATTACGGTCCAGACGAAGAAAACACAGCTTATGATATCACCGACGCCATGGCTCCATATCTTTCCACCGCAAGCACTGACGGTTGGATCGGCGATCTTGTGATGAATACCAATGGCAGCTACACCAATGGAGATGCAGCCGTGGTATATCCTTTTATGGAGAAATGGGTGTCGGGAGGCAACAGCCTGGCTAATTTCAACCAAACCCAGACCATCACCGAACTACCAGCCGGCGACTACTATATCGGTGGCTCCTTCATTGCCACTCAACAGGGCGATGCCTCAGTGAATGTGACGGGCATTACCTTCTATGCAGGTGACCAAAGTGTGGCAGTCGCCACAGCCAACGGCAAGCCACAGCGTTTCCAAGTGAAAGTGACGGTAGGCAATTCAGGAACGCTCACCTACGGCCTGAAAGCCCAAGGCACTAATGCCAACTGGGTGGCCATGGACAACCTCTACCTCTACTGGGCAGGCGATGAGCAAGACTATCTCGCCCAGGCAACCGAAACCACTCCTGTGAGAATACCACTTACCAACCCCAGAATGGAAAACAGTTTGGACGGATGGAATGTCGGTGTCTTCACAAGTGATAACGGAAGTGGCAACTTCTCTGGTCCGCTTGCTGCGTCTTGGGTACCAAGTGGCACTTATCTCTCCGCCTCCAGCATGTCGCAAGAAGTGGCGTTGCCTCAGGGTACTTATGCCCTGAAAGCAGCTGTCAGAGCCACAGGAGGTGGCAATAGCACCAACGGAGTGAACCTCTTCATTGGCCAAACGACTAAGACCTGCTCTGGAGCCACTACAGACACCGGCACCTATTTCACTACCGACAAGGTGACACTCGATGAAGGTACCTACAGCCTTGGACTTTCCATCAAGGCCAATAGCGCCAACTGGGTGAAATGGGACAACGCAGTGCTTTACTATTATGGCGAGACACTGAGCGACGACATCAAACAGACCATTCTCGACAACAATGGTGACGCCTCCTCACTCATCGTCGATGCTGAATGCGACGGACTTGCCAATGGCTGGATGGACAGCGACGGAACGCTCAATGTGGTCGATTTCTGCAAGACACGCAGTTGGAAAGGCGCTGACGCCAACAACAATTATGTGGAAAAGACAGAGAACGGCTATGTCTATCAAAAACTCCAGCACATGCCTGCAGGCACCTACAAACTCGTAGCTGCAGCAAGAGCCAACACTGGTGGTAAGATCACTCCGTCGTTGGGAGGTACAGCAGGAACCACTTTCACTGGTATGGGTGACACCAATACCAGTGTCGAACAAATCAACGTCAACGGCGTGCAGATGCCTTACAACGACCTGCAAGGTTTCACCACCGACGGATGGGGACATGCCTGGCAGTGGATTTCAGCCACTCACCAACTGACAGAGAAGGGCGACCTGACGATCAAGTTCGATATGGAAGGCACAAGCTGGATGTCGATAGACAACGTGCATCTCTACTATATGGTTGATGGTGAGGATGGAACCGTCTATTGCGAGAGCATCAAGACCACCGACGCTACACAGACCGAAGTGACCACCACAGGTAAGACGGTGACCGCTGATATCATTCTTGCCAACCCCAACACCATCATCAAGTCGGCCAACAAGATTATCACCGAAACGGGTGATTTGGAGAACAACCTTGTGACTACAGGCAATACGATGACTCAACTCCGCATCTACGACAAGTACAATTTGGGAGTCACATCGGATTTCATGGCTGAACACGCCGTATATATGCGCTCGATGTCGAACACCTTCGGCACCCTTATCCTCCCATACACCTACTCAGCCGACGAGAACCTGAAGTTCTTTGCCTTGAACCAAGGCTCTATAGACAACGAGGAACTGAAGTTTGTCAGCATCGACGAAGTGGAAGCCAGTAATCCTGTGCTGGTGAAGAAACTCGACACAGATGCGACAGCCTTCACCGTGCGTGCAGATGATGTCGCTGTAGTCAGCACCAGCAGCCAGAATGACAACACCACAGGTGAGGCCAAGACTGCAGGCTGGAAGAGCGTGGGTTACTATGAGAACACGTCTCTCACCGACTACGAGGGCATGTACTATATCGCCAACAACCAGTTCTGGGCTCCCACCAATACTTTGACCATCCCTGCCTTCCGAGCCATCTACATCAATCAAGACAGTCAAGTCAATGTCTATAGCATCACATTCGGTGACGAGAGCACGGCTATCCGAGAAATCAATGTCAACGACCTCGGCGATGTTGAGATCTATGATCTTTCAGGCCGTAAGGTGGCGCGTCCTTCCAACGGACTCTATATCATCAATGGTAAGAAATATTTGATACGATGCAACCATTAGCAGAACGACTGCGTCCGCAGACCCTCGACGACTACATCGGACAACAACACTTGGTCGGTCCTGGGGCTGTGATACGCAGGATGATAGAACAGAAACGTGTGTCTTCCTTCATCCTCTGGGGTCCTCCTGGGGTGGGGAAGACCACTCTTGCTCACATCATCTCCAAGACCCTTGAAGTCCCCTTCTTCACGCTGAGCGCAGTGACCTCTGGCGTGAAGGATGTGCGCGAGGTGATCGAGAAAGCCAAGTCGAGCACCTTCTTCGGCCAGCACACACCCATTTTGTTTATCGACGAGATTCATCGTTTCAGCAAATCCCAGCAAGACTCTTTGCTGGGAGCAGTGGAGCGCGGTGTGGTGACGTTGATTGGCGCCACCACAGAGAACCCTTCGTTTGAGGTCATCCGTCCCTTGCTCAGTCGATGCCAAGTTTATGTTTTACGCTCGTTGGAGGTGCCAGAACTGGAGCAGTTGCTTCAGCATGCCATCAGCACCGATGTCGTTTTGAAAACCAAGCATATTGAAGTGCGGGAGACACATGCCTTGTTCCGCTACAGCGGTGGCGATGCGCGCAAACTGCTCAATATCCTGGATTTGGTAGTAGAGTCGCAGGAGGGTGACGATGTGGTGATCACGGATGAGAATGTCAGTACGTCGCTGCAGCAAAATCCACTGGCCTACGATAAAGACGGGGAGATGCACTACGACATCATCTCCGCTTTCATCAAGAGCATCCGCGGTTCCGACCCTGATGCCGCCATTTATTACCTCGCCCGCATGATAGAGGGTGGGGAAGACCCCCTGTTCATTGCGCGTCGTCTGGTCATCTCAGCCAGCGAGGACATCGGATTGGCCAATCCCAACGCTTTGCTTCTCGCCAACGCCGCTTTCGATGCCGTGAACAAGATAGGTATGCCTGAAGGACGCATTCCTCTGGCTGAAGCCACAGTCTATCTCGCCACAAGCGCCAAGAGTAATTCGGCTTACATGGCTGTTGACACTGCCATAGGGTATGTGAAACAGAGCGGGAACCTTCCTGTGCCTCTGCATATCCGCAATGCACCCACTCAGTTGATGAAGCAATTGGGCTATCATAAGGACTATCAATATGCCCACGACTACCCAGACCATTTCGTCAATCAGCAATACCTTCCTGATGAAGCTGTTAACGAACGATTCTGGTATTCACAGGAGAATGCACAGGAAGTGAAACTTCAACAACGCATGGAGGCTCTTTGGGGAGAAAGGTTCAAAAAGAAATAATTAGAGTATTCTATATTCAGAGTTTGTGTTTTTCTTTCTACCCTCTAATTGTGTGCGAACACGGAGGAAATTTGGATAAATTTGTACTTTTTTATCAAAAAAGATGTTTTTTTCGAGTTTTTCTGCATTTTTTTGACAGAAAATTTGCGCAATCCATTGCAAAGCAATAACTTTGCATAGTTTTTAACATTCACTCAATATTTAAGTTTAACTAAAATAGGTAAAATTGATTATGTTGCAGGAAAAAGCAGGTAATGTGGCAGGAACAATTTGGAATGCTCTTGCAGGTACAGATGGTTTGACTTTCAAGGCAATTAAGAAAGCCACAAAGTTGTCAGAGAAAGATTTCAATCTTGGTCTTGGTTGGTTGCTCCGCGAGGACAAAGTGAACGTAGCAGAAACTAACGACGAGAAGGATCCCTACATTTATTCTTTGAAATAATATTTCCTCTCAACATAAAAAAACCGGAACCACATCAAATGGCTCCGGTTTTTTTGTTTTCTATTC
>CAMOWU010000140.1 GCA_946628545.1 uncultured Bacteroides sp.
CTTCACCATCAGGTCGATGGTCAGGTCCTTGCCGCTGAAGTTGCGCTTGGCCTCGCTCTCCACGCTGGCCTGTCCGCTGAACTGCACGCTCACCATATCTGAGAGCGAGTTGTTGTTCACCTCGCCCTTCACCTCGAAGTTGGTGATGGCAGAGAGGTAGTTGTATTCAATGTCCTCTGAGAAGTTGAACACGATGTCGTCGCCGGCGTTGAGCACGCCGCTCTTCGGTTCGGGCGTGCCGAACAGTTGCGGACGGCGTGTGTCCTTGATGCCGCTGACGACCTTCGACGCAGTGGTCAGGAAGTCATTGCCGTTGCGGCAGAAGAGCACAGCCCTCAGGTCGTAGGAGCGCTCCATCGTCCAGCCTTCACCGAAGAACTCGGTCACGATGTTGCCGTTCTCAGGTATCAGTTTCCTCACGCCATTGGCACCTGCCATCAGCGTTGCGTCGGCGTAGAACGAACAGAGGTTGGTCCACGAGTCGTCGCCACGCTGCGACTCCTTGTACTGGAACTCGATGTGGTCGAAGTTGTGCTGGTGGCGGTCGAAACCGTTGATGGTGACGGGCAGGTACCATCCGCGCTTAGAGTCCATCTGAGCCATGGTGTTGAGCACCCACTTGTCGCCCGGTGTGGCGATGTTCACGCCTCCAGCCTCGCGCAGGAAGTGTACGTCGAAGGTTGTCAGGTCGTAGGTGTGCTCAGGGTCGGTGGGCGACATCACGCCGATGACCAGGTTCTCAAAGTCGAAGCCCTTTCCGGCGCGCACCTCCATCTCCAGAGCTGTCTCTGCACCCGGCATGGCTGTGACGGTCATGCCGCCGGTAGTCAGTGTCTGTCCATTGATGCTGATCTTGGCACCCTGCGGATTCATCTGGTCGGGAACGAACACCTGCAAGACGCTCAGTCCGTCGGTGGCCTCAGGCTTCTCGCTGTCGTTGCTCACATAGACCGTGAAGTGTGCGGCATCGTCGATGGCCACACCGCTCTCGCTCTGTTTGTCGAGACGGATCTTCGGGTTGCAGATCTTCAGTGTGCGTGCATCGAGCACTGTGCCCGGGTCGTAGAACTTCGTCACTCGCTCGTCTTCCCACGGATTCTGGGTGGCACCGCCACGGGTTCGGAAGATGAAGCTGCGCGGACCGTTGATCTTCACGCTCTTGAGCGATTGTTGCACTTGACCGCTCACCTCACCATAGTACGTGTTGAAATTGTCGTTCGTAAAGACATTATAGACAGCCTCCTCGTCCTTGTCGGTGTTGTCGTACCACGCACGATAGACATCCACGTTCAAATGGCTCGACGGATCGGTGGCAATGGTGAAGGACTCCGTGCGGTTGTAGGAACGAGCCTCTGAGTCGGCACCAACCGAAGTGTAGGAGGCTACAGGGAATAATGACCACTGGAGCGTCTTGCCTGCGAAGGTAACAGTTGATTTCGTGCCGTGCTCCCAATTAGGGGTAACAATCTCCGCTGACGGTTTGGACCAAGTCTTCATCTCTTGCAAGGACAGCCCTATCGCGCTTGCAATGGAACCTCCTATGCCGACTATCGAGAAGACATTGCTGACACCCTTGCCCAAACCGAAGTAGTCAACCTCCGTGACCATGGGGAAGAAGTTCGACCACGACTCCGAGTAACTGGCGTCGAAAGTCTCGCTATAGTTCACGCCCGCAGCACCTGCCACGTCGTAGTTGGTCAGCAGATCGCGGGCCTGCAGTTTCTCAGCCTCGTTCTTGGCGATCATATCTACCCATGCCTTGATGACCTGGTACTTCTCAGCCACCTCGTCGCTGAAGTCTTCAGGCTTCTTGTCGCTGGGTATCACAACAAGGTAGTTGATGCCGTCCTGAGCCACGTCGATGGTATCGTTGTAGATGTGGCCATTGAGTTTGTCCTTACTATTCACCACAGCGAAGGTTGAGTCGGTGGGCATGCGCAGCGACAGATAGACGGGCCGCTTCGTGCGGTCGGCTATCGCCTGTGCTTCGTCCTTGGTGCCTATGAACATCATATCGGTGATCTCCTTCGCCTTGTTGGGTATGATCTGCGTCAGCAGTTGCTTCTGCGAGTAGATGAAGTTCGACTGCAACTTCGGACCGTAGCCCAGTGCCACGTCGCGTATCAGGTGAATGGGTTCGCCCTTGGCATTCTTACCCGAGGCAATCACCGTCACCGTTCCGTAGTCGATGTTTTTGCCCACTTCGGAGTCCATCTCCGATTCGGTCAGCATGACGATGTTGTCTTTGCCCAATTGGGCAATCATCCTCATGAGCATGTCGTTGGTCACGACGCGGATGGTGGACATAGGCGTCACCACCACGTTCTGCACCGAACCGATGTAGAGGTCGGCATCAGCACCCACCATCGACGGGTCGCCGCTGGTGCTGATGTTGTTGCCCACGACCATCGTGTGCGAGAAGGCTTTGCTGCCGTTTCCACTGTACATCAGCATGTCTATATCGGCATTGACATTGTCGTTTGCGCTGATAGGACCGACAACTGCACCTTGTATCACTGGCCCACTCACCGCTTGCACATGGCCCGACAAGACCTCCATTTTCGTACCGTATTTTACGTTGATGAAGAGTCCGGCCGAAATCGCCAGGTTCATCATGTACGTATAGTTGATGGTAGCGCCCTTGGCCAGAGTGTTGGTACTGTAGGCCCCTGGCGGGTCGCGCAGGATGTCGTAGAGGATGGGTGCGCCTTCGGTCAAGATGTCCTGGCTCTCGCCCACGGGGAACATGTTGAGCACGTAGCCCTGCAGAGGCTCTGCCTGAATGTATGTGCTGTCGCGCATCACGGTGAAGGTCACCGTCTTCAGCGAGTTAGCCATGTTGGTGGTCTGGTCGGCCTTCAGGGTGAAGAAGGCACGTCCGAGGCTGTCGAGCATCTGCGGCTCCTTGAGGGTTTCGAGCGAGAAGGCTCTCATGCCGTTCTGCATGTATGCCACGCCGTCTGTCAGAGGCACCAGGTCTGGTGCACCGCTTGCCGGGTCGTTGTTGTACTGATAGCGTTCACCCACCTGCAACTGTATGTTGTACTTGCGTTCGACGCTGAATACGGGGTGTCCCAGCGTATAGACAGCCTGCAGAGAGTCTTTGCGGTTTTCGGGCCAGTTGGGCTTCCTCACGCTATAGACCAGCGGCACCTGTGTTGTTGTTCCCGTCAATTCGCTGGCGGCGTAGGTCTTGTCGCCGAAGTAGTCGAAGTTGTCGTAGCCCAACTGCTTGTAGGTCACCTCCACTGGGCTGTGGTAGATGCGGTTATAGACGGCGTGATACTGAGCCGTGGGGTTCTCCACTCTGGCTGTATCCACGTCCCTGTAGATGCCCAGATAGGTAGTGTCCCTCGGGGTGAGGCACTTGGTCAGATCGACGACCTCGCTCACCTGTCCCTCTTGGAAGAGTGTGGGATAGCCCTTGCAATAGACCTGCTGCACCTTCCATCGCACGGGTGGCAGCATCAGCATATACTCGCCCGTCGTCAGGTCGGGTGTCACCACCATACGCTTGCGTTGCGTCAGCACCGTGGTGTAGTGTTTCTGTCCGTTGCGCGGATGTGGCACCACCTCCTCGCGCTGTGTGCGGTTGGGGTTCTGGTTGTCATAGACGAGCCACGAGGTGTTGTCGCCTTCCAAGGTGAGCACCACGGTCAGCGAGTCTCCCAGGTTGTTCTTCGAGAGGTTGTTGAGCAGTGGTTTCTTTCCCTGGTCGTCGCCTCCGACCACTCGTCCCGTCAGTGTCACCTTTGTGGAATCGTAGAAGTAAATGCCAGCCACATCGGCAGTGATGCTCTGCTTGCCACTGTTCTTATACCATCCGTCGTTGGTGAACACATGGTTGTCCATCACGGCCTGGATGGTGTGGGAGCCCTCCAACACACGGAACGAGAATGAGCCGTCGAAGTCGGTCTCCACAAAGTCGCCCTTGGCGTTGTGTATCTTCTTGCCGTTGACCAGGAAGTTGACCCCCTTCACGGGTATGCTCGTGCCTTCGTACATCACGTAGCCCGAGAAACTGCGTCCGGTGGTGATGGTGAACTCGCGCACCGTGGCGTTGTTGCTGGCGGCATCGAAGGTCACCTCGACTGGATCCAGATGGATGCCGCTCTTGCCTACGGGTGCCACCGAGTAATCCACGCTGGTACCCCCTTGGTACGACAGTTCATCGACCTCGAAGTAGCCGCTCTCGTCGGTCATCACGCTCGTCACCTTATTTTTTTTATATTCAATGGCCACCTCGATATCGGGTGCGCCCGTGCCGTCGTTGAAGCGCACGTAGCCCTCCACGCGGCCTGTATGCTTGCATTCGCCGAACTCTGGGTCGGTCTTGCTTTCAACAATACCCTCGCACTGGTTCACGCCAATCACCTGATACTCGTAGGTGAGCAGGGGCGACACGCTGGTGTCCTCGTAACTCATCTGGTCCAGGTAGTTGGCTATCTCCTGCCACTTGCTGTCGTCTTCGCCTTTGACGCGTCGCATCACCTTGAAGTAGTCGATGGGATTGTTGTCGGTGTTCCAGGCCAGGAGCACGCTGCTCTGGCGTGTCGTCGTCAGCAGTTTAGGATCCATCTTTCCCGTTTTCGTTTGGTAGAACAGGCCTTTCAGGTTCGGGTCAACGATGGTGGCATACTCGTGGTATTCCGCCGTGGTTGTAGCGGGATTGATGGTGTTGCCCTCCTTTGTCCAGCCCTCGGCGTAGTAATTCTCGAAATCGCTGAGCGGGTGGGTGACTATGCCAAGAACCTCGGTGGAGGCCATCTTGGGAACCACCTTACCGTCAACCACCTGCCAGTTGGCACTGCCCAGTTCCTTCACCATATCTTCCGCTGACTTAGACCCCACCTGATTGGCATGATCCCAACTGTGATAGGTCCAGTTGTTCTTACAGTCATCAACATTACCGTATGGTTCAACGGCAAAAATTCCCCCCTGCAAATTCAATCCAATGATGCGGGCAGTGTAAGTACCGTTTTCCAGACAGTTGGTGATCACATCATGTCCATAGACGCGTTGCCATCCAATGAATGCTCCTTCTTGACTAAAATTCGATTCTGGATGCGAGAAGGTGCCGTCGAAAAGACAATTCGTAATGGTATGCGGTGCTGTGCTCCAGCCAACAAATCCACCATTTTCGTTTTTATTATACCATATCGTTGCCGACACACGGCAATTTGTGATGTAGTTGTGTGTGCTATTGTCAGTCGTGCTGAAGCCCACAAGTCCTCCTAAGTATTGATCACCTGTAATATTTCCCTTCAGGTGCAGATTCTTGATGGTATAGTGCTTGCAATTACCGAATAGTCCAATACGAGTGCCTGATGAACCACCGTTGATTTCTGCTGTTATGGTATGTCCGTTGCCGTCGAAGATACCAGAGAAAAACTTACCATCTGCCAGGGCCACAGTATTGTGAACTGTAAAGTCGGCCACCATGATGGCATTCGTGTTGGAATTCTTATCCACTGCATCCCTGAACTTCAGCCAGTCGTCCTCGTTTTTCAGCACCATGAAGGTCTTGCCGTCGATGACCATGCTCTCGATTTGGTCAGTAAACTCGAGGGTGGCATGACTGTTGGTGACCGTCAGCGTGAAGTCTCCGCCACGTGCCCACGTCCTGCAACCTGCGATATCTGCAGTATAGTGGTCGGGAGCAAAAAGACAGTTGTCGATGGTTACCGAACTCTTGTCCTGGCAATAACCTATGAAGCCGCCATTGTGATGACCAGTGCCCTCAAAACAGCCGTCGAACTTACAGTTGCGCAATACGACAGTGGAATTGTCGCCCAACCGGGCAACAAAACCGCCGTTGGTGTTTTGAGAACTATTGATAGTCATCGACGAGCGGCAGTTCTCAATAGCGACATGGCTGCCATTGACAATATAGGCAATCAGTCCACCTGCGTATTGGTAAGTGGTCGTGATATTGCCCGCCGTGTGCAGTTCGCTGATGGTGGCATTGGCGACATACTGGAAAGGAGCACAGTATGTTCCCGTCCAATTCGACTTGTTGAATGTCAGCGTATGTCCGTTACCTTTGAAAACTCCGCGATAGGGAGCGCCGCTGGTGCTACCCACGGGTTGGCTGACCGTGATATCGGCGTAGAGGCATGCATTGATGTCCTGGCCGTTGGCATTGGCCACCTTTTCGCAGAACGTCGTCCAGTCGGCCTCGCTGCGGATGGGGTAGAAGTATTCCTCCATCTGGTCTAAATGGTTGACGGGCGACTCGCCACGCTCCACATACATATCTATATCATAATACACGCAAGAGCGCGTGAGGTTCACCACCGTGTAGCGTTGCGCGCGCTCATTCTCGTCGAGTGTATAAGTCAGGCTATCGACGATGGCACCATCGCGGTTTTTCGAGATGACGCGAAGCATCATCCGGGCGCGCTCGTCCCACACGGCAGCATATTCATCGGCATACTCCCACGCCACGCGGACGGTGCGTGCCTGCTCGTCTTGCCACTTGGCCGAGTAGTTGGCGATTCGCAGCAGGTGCAGGTTGTCTATGATGCATGTAGCAGTGGTAGCACAGTTGTTTTCCGGTCCCCATCCCCAATCCTGGGTGACAGAGCGACGCACGCGGTAGGTCAGGTTGCCCAGCGTACCGCCATGCTCCAGCATGTTAGCCTCGAGGGCTTCCACTACTGTGCTGTCGATGAAGGTGTAGGTAGTCTTCTTGTCGGTCGTGGCGTAGAACGCCTGACTGATGGTCTGGAAATCCTCCTCCTTGCCGGTCAGCGATCGCTGGATTTCGAAGAAGTCGGTGGGCACCAGGTCCTCATCTTCCAGGTAGGGCACACTCCACGTGAGTTCCACCTTCGCCTTCTGGTCGCCCAAGGGTCGGACAGTCAGCCCGACGGGGGCATGAATCATGGGTACGTTCATCGTCTGCGACGCCACGCCCTCAATCTCGTATTCTCCCTTGTCGCCCTGCTCCATGTAGTTGCAGACCACGCGCAGGTTGCGGTAAGGCACATTGGCATCGAGCATGATGATGCCGCTGCTCACGTTGTTGATGTCCTCCTGATAAGTGTTGCCAAGGGTGTCTTTGTACTCCCAATAGGCCTTGGTGATGTTGTCGGAGGGCAGGAACCAAGGCAACTCCAGTTTGCCGGGGTTAGAGGGTTCCATCATGGGGTTGGAGAGGAACGGCGTCAGCTTGGCGCTGGCAGCCGGGATGTTGATAGTCACCGTCTTGAGTTTGGTGACCTTTTCCTCTGTGCGCCCGTTACCGTTGCGCGTGACATCCCAGGTGAAAGTCAGTTTCTTGCCCAGCATGTTGTAGGGCACCACCCACTCGGCACCGAAGTCGAAGGTCTCACCGTCGCCGTTGCGTGTCAGAGTCACCCATGAGGGGTTGTTCTTGGTCAGTCTGAAGGTGTTGCGCGAATTGCCCCTCGTGATGTCGAAGAAGCCGTCGGCAGTCGTGCTGAAATAAGTGGACAACTCCGTCTTGTCGTTGTCGATGTTCGGCGTTGACTTCCAAGTGAAGATGGTGGTTTCCGCACCGTCCTCGACAGAGACCTTCAGCTTGCCTTCCTGGACCCAGCAGTCTGCAAGGTCCATGTCATAGACCGGGGCCGCGAAGTACACGATGTTGGTGCCGCCCAACATCACTGTGTAGTTGTTGGGGCTATCAACATACGTGTCTGCCGACGCCCGCTGAGGCATTAGCCATGTGAAAAGCACCAGCAGCAAAAGCCACGGTCGCCCTCGCAGAATGTCAATAGATTGTTTCATAATGAATCTGTTTTTGTTTAATTATAGCAGTGATAGTTTTTATATTTATTTAATGTAGTAGTTCGCAAAAATAAGCATTTTTTTGCAAATATTAAACATTGGCAGGTAAAAATGTGATACTACTGTTAATTTATTTAATAATTCTGTCAAGATAATTGAATTTCATGTCTGCCTCACCTCTGATGCTGGGTATAATCGTGCACGACAGTACGATTCGACCTACCATTTTCAGTCATTCCCTATTTCCACCATCAGAAACGAGATTGGACCTGTTGGAAATGTTTCATTAATATATGAATTTCGGGGATATTTATACAAAAGTGGTTTGTTTCTGCATATTTTCGGTGGTTTTAGGGGTGTTTTGGATATTTTTGCAAGGCGTTTATGCAAAAATGTTTCATTGGTATGACATTTTGAAGTTAAGA
>CAMOWU010000141.1 GCA_946628545.1 uncultured Bacteroides sp.
TTTGCATACACAATGGCTTCGCCTCAATGAATCAATGGAACTGGACAAATTCGACAGACAACTCAAACTGATTGACTACCTGGTGCGCAACACGCGCTACACACTTGCCGAACTGGGTGAGCGACTGGGATTGTCGCGACGGTCCATGTACCGGTATATCGATTTCCTCCGCCTCTCTGGCTTCATCATCCACAACGACGACGGTATCTACAGCATCGACCTGGGATCACCCTTCATCGCCAGCCTGACAAGCCGCGTGCGCTTCACTGGACTGGAACTGGAAGCCATCAGCAACCTGCTCAACAGCACCTCCGACGACAACCTCGCACTGCGCAGCCTCAAACGCAAGTTCAACGAAATCTATGGAGTCAACCTGCTCAGCGGCACGAAGGTCAACCGCAAGGAAGCAGCCAATGTGGAACGCCTTTACGACGCCATTGCCCGACGGAGGAAGGTGGTGATCCACAGTTATGCCTCTTCCAACAGCGACACGGTGAGCGACCGTCTGCTCGAGCCCTTCAAGTTCATGGACAGGAACCGGGCGGTGAGATGCTACGAGCCAGCTTCCGACATGTGCAAGACTTTCAACGTGGGCAGAATACAAGGGGAGGTGGAAGTGCTCGACGAACCATGGGAATTCACCACCCGACACATCAATTACTACACCGACCTTTTCGGCTTCTCCAGCGAACATCAGCAACGAGTGAAACTCATCATGGGACGCCTGGCCACACGTGTGCTGATGGAGGAATATCTGGTAGATGAGAACCAACTGGTGATTGTTGACGACCACCATTGGATGATCTCACTCAAGGTGTGTGGGTTCAAAGGCATCGGAAGGTTCTATTTCGGACTTTTTCAGGACATAGAAGTGGTAGATAGCCCCGAATTTTTGGCCTATATACGGGAGAATTTACATTTATTAACAGAAAAACTCAAAAATCCCTAAAATTCCCCTCTTGATTGTCGTATTCTGGCACAACTTGTTTGTTATTTTGCATTGTCAATGAGAAAAAACGATATTGTCGAACAAAATAACGAAAAGAAATGAAAAAATCCATTACCTGTCAGTCACGACTCTCCATTGTGGAGTATGTTGTATCCGCCCGCAAGAGCTTGTCTATGTCAATGATGCGTTTGGCGGTGTTCCTTTCAAATGTGTTTTCCTCTTTGATGGAGGAACGTATCAGCCCGATGCAGTCCCTGCGCGTCGTCCACCTCATCGTGGCATGCTTCTTCGCCGTGGTGCCAGCCGGCATACCCTTGCTGCTGAGACTTCTCTTCATCACCTGGTTCGCTGTCACCGTACTGCAACTGCGCCAAGGAGAGAGAGCTGACTGACATGCTGTAGGGACGCGACGTGTCGCGTCCGAATCAGCGGACACAGTCGTAGCATCCGAATCATAATGCACACAGCATATTGTGTCTGAATCAGTGGACACAAAAGATTTAGCTTCTAATGCCATGAATATCAGCGGTGGAGAGGAAACCGCTGCCGAGGGAGGGATAATTTCCCAACACGTTTGGGGAATTCCCTACCTCGATTAGGACTAATCCTTTGTATATGGGTGAATGGTTGTGTACTTTTGCATCGAAAACAAGAACAAGAGTATTCACCCGGAGGAGGAAAGCAATGACCAACTCCACAAAAACATAACGACTATGAGAAAGATGATGAAAACTTTGCTTGTAGCAGTGATGATGCTGACAGCAACCAATGGACTCAATGCACAGCCCATGTCTTACGGAGTGATGCGCGACCACGCTCGTTTCCTGACCGACCGCATGGCCTTCACGCTGGGACTGAGGGGAAGCGTCCTCGATGCAGTCTATATGATCAACTTCGACTATATCTACGGAGTGAATGAGTATCTCGACGACATCGCGCTCGGATACACCTACGCAGAGTACGACGACATCCTCTACCGCCGCGACCTCGCTCTCCGCAGACTGCTCAGCGCAGCACAATGGGCACGCTACATGACCTACGACTACTTCTACCGCCCAATCGTCTTCGCCGACAATGGATGGAGGTTCAGCATCTATGCCTACGACACAAGGCATGCTTACTATCACTACGGTGTGCCACGTCATTACCGCAACTACCGCGGCGGGCATTACTTCCAGCCCATGAGGGTGGCCCACAGACCGCATCTGGCTCCACGTGGACCCATCGGACCACGTCCACACAGGGACGGTGTGTATGCCGGACGCAGAAACGACATGCCTCATGATGGCCACATGCCGCGCCCCAACGATCATCGCGACAGGAACATGGGAGGATATCACAATGGAAACGGCCATCAGGGTCATCTCAACGACAACCGTGGCAACATGAATCAAAACCGTGGAAACGTGGACCACAACCGAGGCAATGTGAACAATAACCGTGGAAACGTGGACCACAACCGAGGCAATGTGAACAACAATCGTGGAAACGTGAACCGCAACAGAGGCAATGTGAACAACAACCGCGGAAACGTGGACCGCAACCGCACTCCACAGGGTGGTAACTTCAACAACCGTGGAGGCCAGGGCAGAGGTGGCAACACCAGTTCCCCACTCATCCGCACCTCTGCGGGCTCATCCAGCCGCGGTGCTGCCGGACAGGGTTCTGCTCGTGGTGCACGCGGAGGCAGACATTAAGCCGTAAGGCTTTGCCTCGGGAGAGGCGGTTTCAACAAAAGTTCATTCAATCGATAAAGAGTAGATCAATTGAAGACTTCTTTTCTTAGACAATTTTAGTATATATTCTTTTAAAGCTTCTTTCGGCCATCCTGTTCGTTGATGAATGGGATGGTTTTTTTATGATTAGTGGAAGAAGAAG
This sequence comes from uncultured Bacteroides sp., assembly GCA_946628545.1. GTDB lineage: Bacteria > Bacteroidota > Bacteroidia > Bacteroidales > Bacteroidaceae > RUG11857. The sequence goes on from CAMOWU010000141.1 coordinate 2,828, forward strand.
TAACTGATCAATACGGCAGCAACCATACCCGCAAAGTCGGCCATCAGACCACAGGCCACGCTATGACGGTATTTCTTGATACCTACGCTGCCAAAGTAGATGGCGAGGATATAGAAAGTGGTGTCGGTGCAACCTTGCAGCACACTGGCCAAGTGTCCGAGGAAGGAGTCGGGACCATTGGTGGCCATGCACTCGAGCATCATGCCACGAGCACCGGAACCATTGAGGGGTTTCATCACTGCCACTGGAACAGCACCTACCCAGTCGCTGTTCACGCCGAAGAGCTCCACCACCCATTTGATGGCGTCCTGGATCATGTCGAGCGAACCTGAGGCCCTGAACACACCGATGGCGGCGAGGATGGCTACACAGTAGGGGATGAGGCTCACAGCCACTCCAAATCCGCCTTTGGCACCTTCGATAAAAGAATTATAGACATTCATCCGCTCGCCATTCTCGTCTTTGGTGAAAAAACCGCTGAGGATGAAGGTGAGAATGGCACCAAGGATGAGAAAACTGGTGAGCAAGCGGCAGAAATGTTGCGTTTCCTCGTTGGTCATGCCATGAATAGCCCAGAAGAGTCCGCCTACTAATGCACCGATAATGCCGAACATGATGAGGAAAGCCTTCTGGAAAAGATTGATCTTCTGATAGATGGACACTGCTATCAAACCAACGACCGTGGAGCAGATGGTGGTGAGCAACAGAGGAATGAAGATATCGGTGGGATCGACTGCACCCGCCCTGGCCCTGTAGGCCATGATGCTCACGGGAATGATGGTCAGGCCGGAGGTGTTGAGCACGAGGAAGGTGATCATGGAATTGCTGGCCGTGTCCTTCTTGGGGTTGATGGTCTGCAACTCTTGCATGGCTTTCAAGCCCACAGGTGTGGCGGCATTGTCAAGTCCAAGCATGTTGGCAGCCATGTTCATGAAGATGCTTCCCAGGGCAGGATGGCCTTTGGGTATCTCGGGGAAGAGTTTGGTAAGCAATGGACTCAGTCCTTTGGCCAATTTATTCACCAGGCCGCTGTCCTCTCCGATTTTCAGTATGCCCATCCAGAGGGTGAGTGTACCGGTGAGTCCCAATGTCATCTCAAAGGCCATCTTCGACATCTCGAAGGTGGAGTCCATCATGGCGGGAAGTGCCTCGGTGTCGCCCACGAAGAGAAGACGAATCACACCGACCAGCACACCGATGACGAACAATGCAATCCATATATAATTCAGTGCCACTTTGTCGTGTTTTTTATAGTTAAATTCAAAAATCGCTAATTCGGAATTTTTAGAAACACCTTATAAATAACAAAAATATTCGGTGGCTACCACCACCGAATAGATATTGCAGGGTGTCGGGCTGACTAATTGTTGACGAACTGAGCGCCTTTCTCCAAAACGTAGCCCTTGCGCTGCGCCACGTATTTCTTGCCAAGCGCTTGTTCTGCCTTGACCTCAAAGGGGTATTTCCCTTGTTTGATGGACTTGACCACCACAGGTGTACCCACCTTGGCAAAGTGCTGCTTCAGATGCTTGATGTCGTTGTCGCGCAGGCGAATGCAGCCCTCACTGTCGCGTCCGGGGATGGAGGCAGAGTTATTGGTGCTACCATGGATGCCGATGCCCTTGTGGCCGGGAGTGACCAAGCGCAGGAACCAGTTGCCATAGGCTGGGATGTTGCCGCGACCATCTTTGAAGTCGTGCTTCCACGAAGAGGCATCCACCACCTGAGAAATGCTGAAGGGTTTCTTCAGGTCGCATTCTGGAGTCTTCATGTCGCCCACACGCTCTTTGTTCTCGGGGTTCTTGGCATAGCAGATGGGATAGTGGGCCACGAGCAAAGTGTCTTTGCCCACACGCTCATAGACATACAGACGATACTCCTTCTTTGAGATCACAAAGAAGCAGTTGGCCTTGAGAACTTGCTGTGGGTCTTTATAGACTTGCATGGAGTCGGCAGCATCGTAAACGAGGTAGGTCTTGCTGCCAGCCTTGACCTTGCGCATACCGAAATCACCATTGCCCTGCGCCATAGCAGTGAGGGCGCAGGACATGGTGATGACGAAAGATATAAGAATCTTTTTCATTGAGAATCAAAAGGTTTTAATCGGCCAGATAAGAGAAATCAGACGACACATAGACAATCTTTCCCTTGTGGGAGGCCTTGTAGAAACCATTGCGCTGCTCGCCTAAGTAGATGAGTTTGGAACCTTTGGGCAAGTAGTAGGGTTTGTTGGTGCCGGGCTGGTTGTAGATGCCGTAGTTGGTGCCGGGACCAAGGCGCAGACGAACGTTGGTGCCTTTCAGCACAACGTAGGTGTCGCCTGAACCCTCAACTGCCTCCTGTGCGTTCTGAACTGGCTTGACTGGAGTCTGCACACTGGGAGCTCGCTGTCCGTCGATATAAGAGAATTTCTTGGAGATATACACGCTGTTGTTCTTGTAGAAGACATAGTAGAAGTCTCCTTTTTCTCCTTTGTACTCCAGTTTGGCTCCCTTAGGTGCATGCACGGGGTTGCCCTTGGTATCGTGCAGCCATGCAGCCTGAAGACTTGGCTCAAGGCGGAGGCGTACGTTCTCGCCGTTCACAACCACATACTTCTTGCCTGTCTGAGCAAAAGCTCCGATCATGACACACACAAACATCATGAGTGTCACTGCGATTCGATGGATGAAATGGTTCTTGTTCATAATGCTGATTTTTTGTTATATGGTTAATAATATTGATTATATACCTTACTCAGAGGTTGATTCTGTTGGTTCGGATGAAGGAGAGATGAAGAGGGGGTTGCCCTCCCGGGGGGCACGGTACTTTTCGCCCAAAGCCTCTTGCGCCTTGGTCTCGAAAGCATCCTTTCTGGCTGATATGCTCTTGACGACAACGGGCGTGCCAACCTGGGCGTAGAGGTCGTGAAGCCGAAGCAGGTCTTCATCGCGCAACCGGATGCATCCCTCGCTGTCGCGACCAGGCACGGAGGGACGGTTGTTGGTGCTGCCATGAATGCCCACTCCTGAGAAACCGGTCTTCAGACGCATGAACCACGCACCATAGGAAGGGATGTTGCCGCGACCGTCGCCAAAGTCATGACACCAAGAGGAGGCATCGACAATCTCTGTGATGACAAAGGGATTGTCCATCGTGCATTCCGGTGTACGCATGTCGCCTCTTTTCTCCTTAGCCTCCGGATACATGGCATAGCATACAGGGAAGTGGGCGGCCAGAAGGGTGTCGCCACCTGCCACTTGATAGACGTAGAGCCTGTATTCGCGCTTGGAGATGACGAAGAAACAAGAATCCTTGTCCACACTTTCCTGATAGATGCATAAGCTGTCGTCAATATCAGCCACATTGTAAGTCTTGATACCTACAGTGTACTCCTTCATGGGGATGTCGAAAATGGCTTGACGGAGCGAATCGGCCCTGGTCGGCGATTTCGCCGTCCAAGAGCCTCCGCCAGTGCAAGAAACCAGCAGTGCGGTAAAGGCGGAAAGTATAATACTGAGCTTTAGATAGGGTCTCATCTTTGTTTTGGTTTTTGCAAAAGTACATATTTTTCCATGCCCATGCAAATATTTCCCATTTTTTTTCTTTTACCTCGATTGCAAACTGGAAGTAGCAAAGTGGAAGTGGACTTTTCCGATGACATGAATTCCAAAAGGTTTTCAAGAAGAAGATGACTGGAAATTTGGTTATGTGCCTGAAAAATTCTAATTTTGCATCAAGTTTTAGAACAGTGGATAGATTTGGGCTGCTTGCAACCACGTAAAAAAATGCTAAAAGATCAATCTTCGTCGTGCATCAACAAAGTGCGAACATTGATGGCATTATTTTCACAAACCTTCCATTCAACTATTTTATTATCAATCCGTCCTGGGACTGATGGTCCTAAGGATAAAAAACAGTTAGATTATGGGATATTTGTACACTTCAGAATCAGTTTCAGAGGGACATCCAGACAAGGTGGCCGACCAGATTTCCGATGCCCTTCTCGACAACTTGCTTGCCTACGACCCCCATTCCAAGGTGGCATGCGAAACCCTTGTGACGACCGGACAGGTTGTTCTCGCCGGGGAGGTGAAAAGCGAGACTTATGTCGATTTGCAGGAGATTGTCCGCAAAACCATCCGCCGAATAGGCTACACCAAGTCGGAATATCAGTTCGATGCCGAAGGATGTGGGGTGCTCTCGGCCATTCACGAACAAAGTGGCGACATCAACCAAGGCGTGGTGAAGTCCGACCCTGAAAAACAAGGCGCGGGCGACCAGGGCATCATGTTCGGGTACGCCACGACGGAAACACCCGACTACATTCCGCTGACACTCTACCTCAGCCACCAGATACTCATGGAACTCGCAGAAATCCGTAAAGAGGGAGAAGTCATGACCTATTTGCGCCCTGACTCCAAGAGCCAAGTGACGGTGGAATACAACGACGACGGCACTCCTCAACGCATACACACCATCGTGGTCTCCACACAGCACGACGAGTTCGTCCCTACCATCAATGGCAACGTGGAGGAGGCTGACAAAAAGATGCAACAACGCATCCTGGACGATGTCAAGCAAATACTCATCCCAAGAGTGCTCGACAAAATCAACAACGACAAAATACGCAGCCTCTTCAATGACGATATCATTTATCACGTCAATCCCACAGGACGATTCGTCATCGGAGGACCGCATGGCGACACCGGACTGACCGGACGTAAGATCATCGTCGATACCTATGGAGGAAAGTCGGGACATGGCGGAGGGGCTTTCTCTGGCAAAGACCCCAGCAAGGTGGATCGCAGCGCCGCCTATGCGGCACGACATATCGCCAAGAACCTGGTGGCTGCCGGCGTAAGCGACGAACTGCTCGTTCAGTTGAGCTATGCCATAGGCGTGGCTGAACCGCTGAGCATCTTCGTCAACACCTTTGGCAAGAAGAAAGTGCCTTTCACAGATGCTGAAATCGCAAAGAAAATCGGAGAGATCTTCACGCTGAGTCCCTATGCTATCGAACAGCGCCTGAAACTGCGCAACCCCATCTACGAGGAGACTGCGGCCTATGGACACATGGGACGCAAACCCGAGACGAAGTTGAAGCATTTCGAGAACAAATATGCTGGCAATAAGGACATGGAGGTGGAACTCTTCACGTGGGAAAAACTCGACTATGTCGAAAAGGTGAAGCAGGCGTTTGGCATTGA
>CAMOWU010000142.1 GCA_946628545.1 uncultured Bacteroides sp.
AAGTAACTTCTGAATACCCAATTCCATTATTTGTTTTGTTGTTTGCGCTGCTCTTCCAGCTTCTTTTGCTGGAGTTCGGCGAGTTCCTGCAAGCGGCGTGCCATGCCCGACATGCCTCCAGGTTTTGTTGGGTCGGCCTGTCTCTTCTTGTAGCGTTCCTCCAGTTTCTGCAGGAGTTTGGCGTCGTCGGTGGATTTGCGCAGATACCACATCATCAGGATGGAGATGATACCTGAGATGAAGTAGTAGTAGTTGAGGCCTGATGAATAGCCGTTGAAGGAGAAGAAGAAGATGATAGGCATGAGATACGACATCCATTTCATCATGCTCATCTGCTGCTGTTGTTCCTCAGACATGGTGTACGACTGCTGGCGCATGCTGATCCATGTGTTGGCAACAGTGGAGAGGCACCAGAGCACACAGAAGAGACTCAGGTGGTCGCCTATACCCCAGATATTGGTGCCCCAGCGGATCACGTCGTCGTAGGTGGAGAGGTCGTCGGCCCAGAGGAAGCTCTGACCGCGCAGTTCGATGGCGTTAGGAATGAAGTTGAAGAGGGCAATCCAGATAGGCATCTGAATGACCATGGGCAGACAGCCTCCCATCGGTGATACGCCGTACTTGCTGTAGAGTTGCATCACCTCCTGGTTCTTCTGCATGGCATCTTCTTTCTTTGGGTATTTGGCGTTGATTTCATCTACCTTGGGCTTGAGCACCCTCATGTTGGCGCTGGAGAGGTAACTCTTCTTCATCAGTGGATAGACGAGGAACTTGATGACGATGGTGAGCATCAGTAGCACAATACCCATATTGAGTCCCAGCTTGGTCATCCAGTCGAAAAGATAGACGGTGAAGAAGCGGTTGATATAGCGGATAAGCGGCCAACCGAGATAGACGAGCGACTGGAGGTCGAGGTCACGGTCCTTGGTGATGCCGGCATTGTTGTTGGCGTAGAAAATCTGCTCGTTATCCTTGAGTGTGCTGAATCGGTTGGGACCGATATAGAAGCTGAGGTTGGTGGCCTTTTTTCCTGTGGGGTCGAAGTTGGCGCTGAACTCTGCGTCGTAGGTCTTAATGTAGCCCGACTTGGGTTCGGCTTGGGTGGATTTGAGTTTGTCGAGGTGGAAGGGCTGGTCGGCGATGATCACCTGACTGAAGAACTGGTCTTTGAAGGCGAGCCAGTAGGCACCTTTCTCAAACTCGCTTTTTTCCTTGTCAGTGCCTCCTGAACTGAGCACTTTAGTGTCGTTGTCGTCCTCGCGGTATTCGATGGTGCTGTGCTGGTTCTCGAAGGTGAAGCCTTTCTCCTGCTGGCGCATCTTCTCGTTCCATACGATATCCACCTTGTCGGACTTCACGGGGAAGAAACCTTCAAGGCCGTTGGCCTGGATGTCGAGCTTGAGCAGATAGGAGTTGGGCACGAGTTCGTAGGTGAAGTCGATGCTGCCGTCTCCGATGGGCAGGCGCATGGTCACCTTGTCCTTGCCTTGGGCTGTGGGGGCGAAATAAAACTCATCGGTGATGATATTGTGTTCCTTGCCGGTGAAGAGGAACTTCATGTTGGAGTCGTCTTTGTCGAAGAGGACCACCTGTCCGCTCTTGTCCCAGGTCTTGTAGGTGCTGTCCTTGAGCTCGGCCTTGCAGAGCTGACCGCCCTTGTTGTTGATGGTGAGTCGGATCAGTTCGTTTTCGATGACTGTGGTTCCTTCGTTCTTGATGCTTGCCTCGTGGAAGGGGTTGAGCGTGTCGGTCTGCTGCTTGAGCAGTTCGTCGGCTTTCTTCTTGGCTTCCTTGGCTTCTTTCTCCGCTTTCTGTTGTTCTTGTGCGGCTTCTACGATGGCGTTCTCTTGTTGTGCGATGGCGTTCTCTCTCATCCTGTGGCTGTCGTACATCATGAAGGCAAAGACCACAAGTGCCATCAGTACAAACCCAATAATGGTGTTTTTATCGGTGTTCATCTGTGTTGGGTATAATAATTATAATTTGTTAATTTTCAGTATCTAATAATGTTTTGTTAAAGTAAAACTTTAATTGGTGCGTGTGAAATGCCGGTGGCTGATCTGGCCTTTTCTGTCGTTGTGTGCGTGTTCCACTATTTCGCACCAATCTGCAAAATTAACGATTTTTTTTCAATTTAGATGCGTTTTGTTCCGAATTATAGTTGACGAGGGTATAAAATGTTCAGATTTATGTTTTCCAGGTTATAAAAAACAATGATGGCTTTTTGTTCTTCGTTGATGATCTCAACATGATAAACACACGAAAAGGGTCGCTAATATGAAAACATTTAGCGACCCTTTTTGTGGATTCAATCCGATTTGATACACCTTATTTGATGACTATTTTCTTTCCATTCTTGATGTAGAGGCCTTTGGCTTGTGGCTGGCCTTGGAGTCTTACACCGCTGACGGTGTACCATTGGTCGTCTTCCATTGATGATTGACCATTGACCATTGACCATTCGATTTTGTCGATGGAATTGGCTTCTCCATTCCCGAGATTGAGGACGAAGGTGTTGACACCTGTGGCTGTTGTCGGTTCGCCTGCAGTGAGTCCGTTGAGTGTGAAGTAGGCACGGAAGGCACCGACAGTCACATCAGCGGTGGGGTAGTAGAGGAGGTTGTTGTCGCTGAGGTAAAGCACCGACTTGTTGTTGGCCTCAAGGGTGACGGGTGTGTAGATGCCGTTGAGGTCGGCGTAGGTGGAAGTGGTGGCACTGAGCGCGTTGTCGATGGTGACGTTGGTGAATACAGGGTTGACCCAGGGTTCCCCGTTAGTCCACTTCACGAAGTATGGCACGCCTGCCTCGATGGTCGTTGCATCGGTGAAGTTGAGGGTCAGGGTGGTAGATGCTTGGTCGTAATCCGTCGATTCGAGTGTCTTCAGGGCTGTAGGAGCAAGTTGTTCAGCGACTTGTTCCTCGGTCATGCTGAAGGGCAGGCAGAGAGTGTTCCAAGCATCGTCCTTGTAGAGTGTCCGTCCGCTGAGTGTGACGTTGGCAAGCACACCCTGAGCGTTGTCGATGGTGGTGGCGTTGTCTGTACCATCGTTGGGCAGTTCGATTTCCGCAGGCAGGATGTCGCCCGCCTTGACCATCTTGAAGGTCACGACTACAGGCCGGTGGTCGCCCAGCGGAGTGGTGTTGTTCGTGCCTTGCACGTTGCCGTAGGTGTAGTCTTGCTCGATGCGGAAGTCCTGTGGTACGAGTTGCAGGGAGTTGGGGGCTGTCGGGTTGACGTAGATGATCTTATCCACAATCTCGTAGTTGGTGTAGTTGGTGGGGTCGCTCTGGTTGGTGAGGTCGCCCATGTCGGTCGTGGGGTAGATGCCGCCGCGGCAGAACTCCACCCAAACGTCGGATGCGCTGAGGCCAGCGTTGAGTCGGTTCATGAAGTTGGCAGTGATGTCCTCTCGTGTCCATCGGCTGTTGGTGTCACCGATGATGAGTTTAGGACGTGTGGCGTCGGCGTTGTTGATGGCCTCAGCCAACTGCCTCCATTGTGCATGGCGTGAGTCGGAGGCGTCTCCGGCATCCATGTGGAGGATGAAGACATCGAACGTGTTGTCCTTGAAGGTCATGTCGTAGTGGCGGTAGCCTTTCTTCACGTATTGGTTGCCGTCGGTGCTGGTGGTCTCTGTCCATCTGGTCCAGCTCTCGTTGCTTGCGGATACGGTGCTGTTCTTCCAGAGGAGGTTCAGACCGTCGGTGTCGAAGGGGAATCCGCTGAAGATACCACCGACGCTTAATGTTGTTCGTATGGTTCCACAACTATAGCCATTGAGCGATTCCATCAGTGAGCCGTTGTAGTTGAAGTCCTCGCTGCATCCGATGAAGTCATAGCCTTTTTTCGCTAAGTATTGGCTGATGAGTTTGGTGCCGTCGGCCCCTGGTCCGTCGGGGTTGAGCTCGTAGGTGAGGATTTTATTTGGCAGTCCATCCACATTCAAGGCCACAGCGGTGAAGGTGCCTAATTCATCCACTTCACGCGCTGGAGTGAGCTGGAGTGTGGCGTCGCTGCTGTTGGTCATGAAATAGATGCGTCCGTTGTTGAGTGTCATCTGTCGGCTGACGGCAGTGCTGGTGACGGCAGCGATAGGTTTGGCTCCGTCGGTGGTATAGACCATGCCGTCGATGTTGCCGATGAGTTGGTAGTCGGTGCCGAAGGCCACATCGTAGTAGTACCAACTGCCGGGTGCCAGGATGGTGGTGTTGTCGTTGGGCAGAGGCATCGCCACTCCGTTGAGGTAAAGTCCCTTGCACTTGAGTTGCACGTTGTCGAGTTTGAAAAAGGTCTGTGTTTCGCCCTCGTGTCCAGAGGTCCACCATTCAGCTGTGCTTCCTGCTGTGATGGTGAGTTTGCCGTCGTTGCCGATGTTGAGATTCATGGATACGGGTATGCCGGTGCCATCGCCTTGGCCTTCGGTGCTGATGGTGGTTTCGTTGCCAGTGAAAGTGACGATGCGTCCAGTCCAAGTGGCAACCACAGCCGAGAGTTCATACTCGCCGCTGGGGAGGTTGCCGACGGTCTGGCTGACGCTGAGGATGGGAGCCCACCACTGGTAGGCGTTCATGAGGTATGCACCATCCTTGTTGCTCATGCCATACTCTCGGGTTTTGAACTCTTCGTTGCCGTTCTCGTCCTTGCCCGTGAGTGTCCACCCACGTTCATCGCCGGTCTCGAAGGATGGGTTGGTGATTATCCATGTGGCGTCGATGGGATTGGAAGCCGATGCGGCTTGCCAGAGTGTGCCCCACTGTGTCATGAAGTCGTTTTTGGCGATTCGGAAGAGGCGGTAGTGGCCAGCGGCGTCGTCAGCGGTGTTTTGCCTGTTGAGAGCCATGGGTTCGCCTGCCGCCACTTTCTTGTTCCATGGTCCGAGGTAGCCGCATGCCCAGTTGCCCGACGACATGGGGTATTTGCCGCTCTCGAAGATCCAATATCCGTTTTGGTAGGTGGGAGTGAGGTAGCTCCATTCGTCAAGACTCGCATCGGTGTAGGTGTTGACGTACATGTAGCCTGCGTTGTCGTGAGTCTGGAAGAGGTCGGAGTTGTAGTACACGTTGCGCAGTCCGATGTAGTTGCCGCTCTGCTCGATGGTGAAGAAGTTGGAGATGTTGAGCACGGGGTCGGTGTCGGCGCTGATGTAGCGCAGGGCCTTGGTTTGGTCGCTGGCCCAGTCGGGTTTGCCTTCGTAAGTGCCCACGCCGACGATGAGGCTGGTGTTCTCAGCCGAACAGAGGATGTAGTAATTGTCGGGTGTGGCTACGATGTCGCTGGTGTTGGTCACCTCTGTGAAACCGCGTTCCGTGGTGAGGTACGTGGTGTAGTCTGTAGCCATGACGGGCAGTGTGGCTGCCGTGAGGCCCAAAGTCAGTAAAAGTTGTTTTATCATATTATAATAGTGGTTAGTGTTTTAGTTTTCAATTGATTTGGCAAAATTATATAAAAAATGTGTATTCCATTTGATTTTAAGTGAAAAAAATGATCAATCAGAAACGGGTGAAAGCCTGCGAAGCTTTCACCCGTCCTATGGCATGACATTATTTGACTATACTGTCCGTTGTGATTCGGACGCGAAACATTGCATCCGAATCATAGCGGACGCGACACGTCGCGTCCCTACGGTTTGTCATTTAGAAGTGATGACGAGTCCTCCGTTGCACGGGATGGTGACGGTCAGCTGTTGTTTTTTGTTCTGTTTCACGGCTTTCACACTGCCTTGGAGCTGTGGGTCATCGCTATAGACCTGCAAGGTGCTGCCTTTCTCGAACATGGGCAGGGTGATGGTTTTCTTCAGCGTCTGTTGTTCGGCGTTGATGCCCACCACATACCACTTGCCAGCCGAACGGCGTGCCATGATGACGTATTTGCCTGGATAGCCGTCGATGAATTTCACCTCATCCCAGGTGGTTGGTACTGTTTTCATGAAGTCGATGGCCCATGCAGGCGCGTCGGTGAGGTTGTTGGGTGCGAGGGCGAAATGCTGTACGGCGCTCTGGAAGAGCACCGCTGTGGCCAGTGCATACACATCGCTGGTTCGGCGTGTGGTGCCATGTTGGTTGTCGGCGCTGTATCTTTTGTTGAGTGTCGATCCGCCGAAGTCCATCGATCCGACGGTGTTGCGTATGAATGCGTGTATGCAGGCGTTGTGTGCCTCTGCGTCGCAAGCCCCTTGTCCGAAGTGGAGGTTTTCGGATGCCAGTACGGCCTCTGATGCCGCGTAGTTGGGATACATGCGTTCCCATCCTCTTGGCAGTGTGCAGCCATGGAAGATGACGAGCAGTCCGTAGTCGTTGGCGTCGGCGAGGATGTCTTCATAGAGTTGCATCATGGGTTGCTTGTCTCCTCCGAAGAAATCGACCTTGATGCCACGGATGCCGTTGTCGTGCATCCATTTCATTTCCTCACGTCGTATGCGTGAGTTGTTCATCTTGCCGATGGGTGTCTGCGGCGCGTCGTTCCACGATCCGTTGCTGTTGTACCAGAGGAAGAGTCCCACGCCTTTCTCTTTGCCGTATCTTGCCAGTTCGGCGATGCGGTCGTATCCGATCTGGCGGTCCCAGAAGGCATCGATGAGCACACTCTGGTAGCCCATGGCGGCAGAGAAGTCGATGTAGCGTTTCTGCTCGTCGTAGTTGCAGCTGTTGTCCATGCCGATGATCCACGACCATGATCCCTTGCCGTAGATATACTCCTGAGAAGCCTTGTATTTCTGTTCCACAAGGTCGAAAGGCACGGTGGTCTCGACGATGTTGGCGAGTGGTCCTACGGTGATGGTGCGCCAGGGTGTCTGTCCTGGCAGTGCGATGGCAGCGGACGTCGATCCTGCTCCGTTCATTTCTCCTTGCTGTGGGAATCCGATGCGGTAGTTGCCATCCTGCATGTTGAGCAGTCGGCATCCCACATAGTTGCCGTCGGTGCCAGTCTCGCTGATGAGCACCCACTGTCCTTGCACTGTCTTGAAGAGGCATGGGAAGGAGTAGCCTTCGCCCCATCCGTTTTTGCCTACTGGTTCATCGCAGTTGTAGGATGTCTCGTAGCTGGGCGATGTGCGTGCGAATCCGCCCATGGGTTTGGATTGCGGGCAGAGGAAGGAGGTGGTGCCTTGTGGCAGTGAGAATCCGCTGGCCTCGCTCTCCACCACGCAGACGCGGTTGTCGCGCCGTGGATAGATCTTGTAGCAGAATGCCACATCGCGGTTGCTTACCCTGAAGATGATGTCCATCACCACATTGCCGCGCTGGGTGTAGCTGGCCACAGCCTCGTTGGCCTCGTAGTCCACGTGGCTTTGCTTGATGTTGCGAAGGTCGTACGACTGGCTGACTTTGTTTTCCTTGACTTCTTTCAGTTCAAGCCCTTGTGTGAAGTCGCCGATATTGGTGTTGACGCCGAGTGGTGAGGCGTTCAGCACTTCTGTTCCCTCGTAGCTCACTTTGTAGCATGGTTTGCCGCCTTCGGCCATTTCCAACGTTGCGGTCACTTTTCCGTCGGGGCTCTGTATGCTCTGGGCATAGGTTGTGATGGTCAGGCACATCAAGGCCAGACCAGCGAAAGTCGTTTTGATTGACATGTTTGAAGATATTTGTGGTTTGTTAATGTTCGGTTACTTCGTGGGGAACGCGGCGTGACGCGTCTGTTTGAATTCAATTTCTGTGCAAATTTACGACTAAAACTTTACATAATGGATGAAAAACGAAACATGATTTTGCACAGCCGTTACCTTTTCAGCATAAACAAGGGCTTCTCTCGACATTGATGATGGAATATTGAGTTTCGATGAGCGATACGTATGCAATTTACGCATCCAAACCTTGGCGGACGTGAGTTACCAACGAAGTCAAAGTTACGAAAAAACGTGAAATGTACGTCGAGGGTGAAATTTTGTTCTTCTAAGGCAGGTGTAGTTTTAAGCATTTTGCTTAATTAAGAAAACCGCAGTTTTAGGCACTATATACCCAAGGCGTCACACAGTTCCTCTA
>CAMOWU010000143.1 GCA_946628545.1 uncultured Bacteroides sp.
AGTCCCTCTATGAAATGTTAAATTCTTCTCGTTTTACAGATAATTCTCTTAAATCTGCTATATTTGCATTAAATTTTTATTTTACTGCGAACGAAATCTGACGCTGGAATTGAAAACCTTGACTATATATGAAAAAGTTTGATGTATCTATGTTGAAAAAAACTCAAAAACTGAGTGAAAGATTGTTGATGTTTTTCATCCTTTTGTTTTCTACCCCTATAGTTCATGCGCAAATTGAAGATGAAGTCATCGACATGAAAGATCCAATTACTGGTAAGTGGGGCTATGCAAGTAAGGTTCAGAACCGTAAGAGTCCACTGAAAGGAATCAAGAAATTAGCGGTCAACTCATTTGGTAATGCGGGTTCCAATCTTTTGTCGAAGGAAGATGCGGATGCTATCGACTGGGTGATACCTCCATTATACGACGCTGTCTCTCCTTCCTTCTCCGAGCATTTGGCAGGAGTGGAGGTGGGTGGCCGAGTGGGCTTTATCGACATCTACAACCGTTTCATCATTGAGCCTCAGTTCGAACCCGTCAAAAACCTCGCAGGCTTCAATCATGGAATGGCTGCCGTGAAGGTGGGTGAGAAGTTTGGCTATATCAACATGAAAGGTGAGCTGGTTATTGACCCCGTATTTGATGATGCCGATAACTTCAAAGACAATTGGCTGGCTACTGTCAAGAAGGATGGTAAATACGGTGCCATTGATTTCAAGGGCGAAGTTGTGGTGCCTTGTAAGTACGCTGTTGAGGCAGCCATGACGACGGTACCCATTTCCAATAAGCTTTACAGAAATGCGAGCGATTCAGTGCAAGAGGCAGTCAAAAACTTAGCTTACAGTGATGTCATCCAGAAACTGCAGGCTTGTGAAGATGAAGTCGGGAAACGCATCGCTGACTCACTCTGGATACAGCCCCTTGTCACATCTGAAATAGGCACTGGCGACAATAAAGGAATCAAAGACAATTACAATCGGATGATTATCCCTGCAAGGTTCTCCAATATTGATTATGATGAGGAAAACCATCTTTATGTGGTGAGCAATGCTGCGAAACGCTACGGGGTTTACACCTACAATGGCTGTCGATTGTTTCATCCTCTTTTCGATTCCATTAGCCCATTCCAAAATGGAATCAGTGTGGTGACGGTTGATAGCATCGAGGGAACAATCGATAGGACCGGCTGGATAGATCCATCTTTTATGGACGACATCTGCAATACGGGTCTTGAATACGACACCAATGGCAATGTCGTCAAAGCCAGCACCCTCTACAGACGTATCCTGACCATAGACCCCAATCATGTGATGGCGCTCAACAATCTGGCCATCATCGATATCAACAACAAAGATTATAATAAAGGACTGAAAAAATTGAAACTTGCCAACAAGTTGGCGCCTGATAATGAATTGATCAGTGAAAATCTACATATTGCAAAGAAAAATCGGAACAACCGTCGTTGGAACCGTATCACCACTGGATTGGAAATCGCTGCTACGGTCATCACTCTTGGCGCCACGGCATACGCTATAGCCAATGGATCGACCGCATCCGCTTCTGGAATGACTTCAGCCGCTTCTGATCTTGACGCTGGAGGTGACATGGGTGGAACCTCATCGTCTTCTTCTGGTGGTAAAGTAGGAGGGAATACTTCTTCAAAGGCCAGTTATGCCAATTGGAGTGCACTCGATAGAGCCTACGGAGGGTATGAGGACCAACTGATTAGAATGAAGGATTCCGGCAATTACGACAAACAGGAAGTGAGAAACATCCAGAACAAGATGAAAGATATCAGGGCCAAGATCCTCAAGCAAAGTGGTGGTAGTCATCAAAGGGCTGCATCTCCTATGGAAAGCTGGAACCCATAACTCAAAGGACACATATTTATTTATCAATATCCATCATAAACATTATGAAAAATGCAATTTTATCCCTTTTGCTCCTTTTCTCGCTCTCAGCGGTAGCGCAGACGGAGCAGCACAGTATCAAAGTGACAGAGAATATCGCTTATCGCACCGATGTAGGTCCAAGCACTGTGCTCGACTTGGCTCAACCACTATTCGGACCTCAGACTGGCCGCCCTGCCATCCTCATTATTCATGGTGGCGGATGGAGTGCGGGATCGAAGAATGATATGGTCTATCGCACATTGATGATCGACTATGCCATGAAAGGCTACGTGGTCTGCAACATGAACTACCGCCTGGTTCAGGAGGCACCGCTGCCTGCCTGCATCGAGGATGTGCGTTGCGCCATTCGATGGATGAAAGCCAATGCCCAGCAACTGGGTATCGACCCTCAACGCATCGGCACCTATGGCCATTCAGCCGGTGGACACCTCTCGCTGATGGCGGGTGTGGCAGCCGACAGCAAGTCGTTCGACGACGCTAAGGATCCATGGCGTCAATACGACTGCTCAGTAGCATGTGCTGCTGGTGGAGCGCCTCCAACAGAGATAGGTAATCCCAACATCCCTTGGGCGCAGCACCCCGAATGGTGGCCCATCGGGTATATCGGCAAGAACACGACTCCGTTCCTTGTGTTGCAAGGCGGCGAAGACCCCACCGTCAGACCGAACCTGACTGAAGACTGGGTAGTGAAGATGCAACGGGCAGGCACACAGGTAGATTATGTCAAGGTGCATGGCGACCATGGCGTGGCTTTCGACAAACAGTTGGAATTCACCCGTCCGGCAATGGACGCTTTCTATGCCCGCCATCTCAAACACGACGATCCATCGGTCAGTTTCGAACAGATGAAGGTGCCCGACTTTGGAGGCAGTGGGCCTCACAAAGCCATTGCCGTGCGTGAGAAGTCTTTGCCCGACTTCGTGGTCTATCGTCCTATGAACCTTGATGCCGCTATGAGCGTGGGCCGCTTGGGCATGTTTGCCACGGGTGAGGTGAAGAAAGAGAAACTTCCTATGCTCGTCTTCTGCAACGGAGGTTGTATGGACACCAGCATCGGCTATGAGAATATGCTCACCGATATCGCATCCCACGGCTACATCGTGGTAGCTATAGGCGAATTGCAGATGCTTGCCCGGCATGAACAGGATAAACACACACCTTCATCGAAAGTGAAAGAGGCTCTCGACTGGATTAGCCAGCAAGCTTCGAGTCCCAGTGCACCTTACTACAACGTCATCGACGAAAGCAAGATTGCCGCTGCCGGACATTCATGTGGAGGCGCGCAGGTGTTGGCCAATGCTTCCGACCAGCGTATGAAGACCTATCTCATCCTCAATGCCGGTATGGGTAAGATGGAAATGGCTGATGCCAGTGCCAAGTCGCTGAAAAACCTGCATGCTCCTATCCTTTATCTTGTAGGAGGTACGGGTGATGTGGCATGGGAAAATGCCCAGCAAGACTATAAAGCCATCAAGAAAGTGCCTGTCGTACTGGCTGATAACACCACCAGCGGACATGGCGGCACCTATGAACAACCTTTCGGAGGTGCCAACGCACGTATGGTGCGTGCTTGGCTCGACTGGCAGTTGAAGGGCAAGCAAGAGAATGAAAGCCTCTTTATCGCTGGCGACCTCAAGGACTATCCTTTCTGGACCATCATGCACAAGAACTTCAAGAACGCAAAAGACTCCCCTGCACCGCAGAAGCCCAGCAGTGTGAAACCCGTGTGGATAGAGGATGGTGCTCAGCGTATCTATGGAGAATTGTTCACACCGCAGAACGCGAAGAAAAACGCACCTATCGCCATCATTGCCCATGGCTTCAACGGCACCCACGAATATGGACGCAACTACTATGAGACTCTAGGACGCCTGGGCTACCAGTGTTTCACTTTCGACTTCCCATGTGGATCAGTGCGCAGCCGGTCCGACAACAACACGATGGACATGTCGATTCTCAACGAAGTGAGTGCCTTGAAGGCTCTTGTCAAGTATTTCCGCAGCCAGGGCAGCAAGCACGTTGTTCTGATTGGAGAGAGTCAGGGCGGACTGGTGTCGGCGCTTACTGCTGCCGAACTGAAGAAGGAGGTGAGCCAACTGGTGTTGGTCTATCCTGCTTTGTGCATTCCCGACAACTGGCGCCAGCGCTATCCACGGAAAGAAGACATTCAGGACGTTACCGAGTTGTGGGGCGTGAAGATGGGACGTCGGTTCTTTGAGGAAATCCACGACATGCGTCCGTTCGACATCATCGGAGCCTATCGCGGTCCAGTCCTCATCGTCCAGGGTGATGCCGACCAAGTGGTGTCGATGGACGACTCCAAAAAGGCGCAGCAACTCTATGCTTCCGGCACTCGCTTGCACGTCATCCCTGGTGCAGGTCATGGTTTCAAACCCGACGAATTCCGTCAGGAAATGTTGCAGCTGGAGCAATTCCTGAAATAGCCGAAAATTATTTAGACTTTAGGGTTTAGGCTCTAGTCAATCCTCAATAACCAATAACCTTTCAAACTTTCTTTGTATATCTCCATTAACTAACTTAATGACAAGTTGTCCTCTATGGGAGTCGGGAAGTTTCAAAATACCTCTATAAAATGATATTATTTATTATCGCAGTAGCATGTGCCTTTATTGGGGTTGGAACGGGATTTGTCGTTTCTAAAAAGCGATTCAACAACAAGGTCTCTGATATAGAGGTCACAGATACAGAAATCGTTGCAAATGACAATTCTTTAATGTGCGAAATTGATCGTTTTGAGCAATTTAAAAAGAACTTAGTTGCAGTGCGAAGGAACATCGATGAACTTGATATTCCGATACCTGAAAACTTGACGAATACAGATGATGCAGAATCATCACTAAATAAACTGAGTAAATTCTTCGAAGACCATAAGAAATCAGCAGTTGGAACTGAAGCCTTTATTCTGAGTATTTTACCTGTTTCACAAACAGGAGAGTCTCTCTGTTCGTTTGCTTCTGTAGCCCCCGATCTTTTATCAGACGTTTTTTCTAATAGTGTTTCTGCTCTGAAAGAAGGAATGACAATTCCTGGAATAGATGATATTAGCACTTGCTTAGCTAAATTTTGTGAAGGAATGGCTCACACCAGCCATCTATCTGTAGCACGATCATTAATTCATCATGATTATGTGGGTGCTTTGTTAAAACCCGTGAAGAATGGTTTGATAGAAATGACTGGTTTACATGATGCCGCAAATAGTCTGACAGAATCTGTTCATGAAATGGGTGGTTTATTAAGCAATAGTGTAGAAGCTAATATGAATCCAACCGATTTTACGGATTTTGATATTTCTGGTCATATCCCAGTTGTAACGTTAGCCATTTCTTCATTTAGGGAGTTTTCACTTTTGTTGGATGACAAAACAGATGCTATGACATCTCTAAAAAACATTG
Source organism: uncultured Bacteroides sp. (assembly GCA_946628545.1). Classification (GTDB taxonomy): domain Bacteria; phylum Bacteroidota; class Bacteroidia; order Bacteroidales; family Bacteroidaceae; genus RUG11857. The sequence continues at coordinate 5,327 of CAMOWU010000143.1, forward strand.
GACTTGATGCTGCTGGAGCTGGTGGTGGCGGTCTTGTTGGGGCAAAAGCTGGAGCATTAGTGGGTACTTTTTTCGGTCCAATAGGTTCCCTTGTAGGTGGAATTATTGGTGGTATCGGAGGCGCAATGGGGGGAAGGGCAATAACGAATAATATTAAACAAAAACCACTAAAAAATGCTATTGAGACATATCAGTCGAATGCTAACCAGATGAAGGCGGAAACCCGTGACAAGTCACGTTCTATGCTTCAGAACATCAGGAACTACACTTCCGAGAAAAGAAATGCATTCAAAAACGATGAGAAGCTGAAAGAAATTCCAGTAATTGATAGTGATGACACAGTAATTGGTATAACATTAGTATTATACCAAGCAGTTCTCAAACATGTGGCATTAATGAAAAAGAAAGTAGATGATATGAAATCTTCCTTCTGGTACTCAGAACAGAAATATGGAGATATAGTTTCGAATTATGAATCTCGAATAGCAGGCATTGAAAATCAACTTCCCCTTCCAAATCAAATTGAAACTAACCCTAAACTCGCATTGGATTCTATTTTGACCGTGCAATTACCTGCTCAAATTGCTTCCACGATTTACAAGGAGAAGTATCTCGAATGTACTAAAGGAATAAAAGAGATGAACGATAAGAATAACTCTTCTGTTCTTGTATGGAGTTACATGGTCAATGGGTTTTATCAAAAGACCCTCAACGAAATCGCAACGTATTCAAATGACCAAATGACTGAATTTAACCAATTCGTTGCCCAATGGAAGCAGACGATGACTTCACTTGAGAATAAGGTAAATGTAGAAAAAGGAAAATTAGGATTAAAATAGAACAACCTGAAAAATCACTTATGAATAAGAATATTAATGAATTGCAAGAGTGGGGTGAGATAGATTGCAGTCAATGTAGCCACACAAGACCGTCCCTCCACAATAACGGACTACCTTTATGATGGATAACAGATGCCCGATATGCGGGAAGATTAGGAAGGAGCAAATTGAGCGGCGGTCGTGGACGGATGGCTCCGGCCGTGATGGGGGCGTGGCTGACGAGAAGGATGAGAGGTCTTTCCTTGAGCGGATCGCCGAATTCTTTGGGGGCGAAAGCAGACGTCGGCCGAAAATCAGGACGCACTATTATGCTTACCGCTACTTCAAGTGTCCTGACTGCCATGTGCAATGGGATAAAGACGCTGACGGGATGAAGATCATAGATGATTACTATGAAGGTAGTTTCAAGTGTTTTGCACCATGGAAGAAGTATTTGCTGCACATCCCTATGCTGCCTTACTATGGTCTGGGTGTGGCTTTGGGGGTCAATATCATCATCGTACTCATCGTGCTGATCATCGCATTCTTAGTGGGATTCTTCTATTTCCTCTTTGCCGACGGTCATTATTTCGATGAGTTCTTCACCATGAAATGGTGGCCTACGCTGCGATGGATATCATCGTTCGCTGTCATGACATGGAAGTATTATGCAATCTATATACCCGTTGTCCTGTTGGTGTTCTTCTTACCCGTTGTCCTGCACAACCTCAGGATCTTAAAGCAGATAGACCGCAAGAAAAAGATAATGGCTAAAAGACTTGATATTCAGTATAACTCAAATAAAGCTATCAACAATGAAAAATGACAAAAAATCCAGTTCTTGGTTCCCTGGAGGGTGGGGATGCTTTGGTTTGATTCTGTTGTTTGAGATTCCAAAGATATGGTATTGGTTTTTCAGCGACAGGTCAGCAGGTGATACTTCTATGTTAGGTGAAATGGGGAAACTCTCCATTGCTGGCATTTTGGGAATTGGTTGCTTGATTGGTGTAATCGTTTCTTTCTCGCAGCGTAGGTATATCCACCAACCCATCATAGCCCTTCTTGCCATTATCGCATTCGACCACTTCTGCTGCAAGTTAGGTCCTGTTTCTCTCAATTGGACTTATTGTTGCTTCGTGCCTTTGGCTTTTTGTGTGGTGATGCTGTTGGGCGTGCTGATGGTGCATGCAGCATACAAGTATGTCCAGCCTCAAAATATGATTTTCAAGGCCGTTCTGCAGATTGTTCCGATGCTGGTTTGGGCTGTGATACTGATGATTCTGACAAAAATCTGGTGCTAGCTACCGTATCGTGGGTGTTCATATTCAATGACTACACTGCATGCTGAAAGCGTGCGCTAAAGTAACGTGATGGGCGACCCTTTCAGGGTCGATATTATATTTCTTGTCATGGTGTCCGTGGGTGCATTTCGCTTCGCTTCATGCACCCGCGGTTATTAAGAGTCGTCCCTTTCAGGGACATCTTCCCTTTTAACTTCCCCTTTAACTTCCCTTTTAACTTCCCCCTTTAACTTCCCCTTTAACTTCCCTTTTAACTCCCCTTTTAACTTCCCCTTTAACTTCCCTTTTAACTTCCCCTTTAACTTCCCCTTTAACTTCCTCTTTTAACTTCCCCTTTTCCACTCCCTACTTCGCAGTAGAGAATTTGCGACGCCGACGTGGGTTGTGGCGGAAATGCCA
>CAMOWU010000144.1 GCA_946628545.1 uncultured Bacteroides sp.
GAAGTGGTGTCGAGCACGAAGTATATCTCCGGCGGTGGCACAGGACTCGGTGGACTACTTATCGACCACGGACGATTCGACTGGAGCAAGTCTCCCTCTCCAGCCATCAAGGAACGCACCAAGAGAGTTGGCAAGAAGTTGGCATTCACAGCTCGTGTGAAGACAGAACTGATCACAAATCTCGGTGGACTGATGACACCACAGGTGGCATACATGGAGACGCTCGGCCTCGACACGCTCGACATACGGTTCCGCCGGCAAGCGGAAACCACTTTGTGGCTCGCACAACAATGCCGGCAGTTGCCGGAAATCAAGCGCGTCAACTATACGGGACTGGAAAACAATCCTTTCTACAAGGTGTCGAAATCACAGTTCGGACCTTTGCCTGGCGCCGTCTTCACCATCGACCTCGACTCGAAGGAAGCGGCATGGAGGTTCATCGACAAACTGAAGGTGATACGTCGTGCCACGAACCTCTTCGACCGCAAGTCGCTCGCCATCCACCCTGCTTCAACCATCTTCGGTCTTTTCACGGCTGAACAATGCGCGGAGATGGCGGTCCTCGACACCACCGTCCGACTCAGCATCGGCCTTGAGGCAGGTGAGGACCTTCTGGAAGATATCAAGCAGAGCCTGACATGAAAAAAAGCGTGAGACTACCTCACGCTTTTTTTATGATGTTAGAAATATACAAAAGATTTTGGACTCAAATGAACACATCATGAATTATCATATTTTTTATCCACAAATTTCTGTGAATTGATGCAGAATAATCCAGTTTCATCCATCATCAGTCGCAGATGACATCTTATCGGAAAAGGATTTTCTTGCCGTTGCGGATATAGACACCCTTGGTGGGATTCTCGACACGCTGCCCGTTGAGGTTGTAGATGGCTCCGTCATCGGTCCGCTGGTTTGTGGTGATTCCGTCAATGCCACTGGCATCATCCTCCACGATGGCCGCGAACTGGTCCCAACCCTTGGCGATATAGGCCGACTTCTTCCCTACAGGAATATACAATGTGGCGGGCGAATCTTCAAAGTCATACTCCTGCTTGGTCTCGTTCCAACTTGAGATGGAGAAGACACTCTCACTGATGGCGAACGGAGTCTTGACGCACGAGATGACGGAAACAAGCGAACTGATGTCCCTGAAAGCGAAGTCCCCTATACTGGTCAGCGTGTAGGGCAACACCAACTTCTGGAGCCAGAAGCAATAGGCGAACGCCGAACTGCCTATCGTCTCGCACCCCTCGGGAATGCTGAGTTCCTTGATTCTGTAGCAGTTCCAGAAAGCCGAATTACCAATGGACTTCAATGTAGGCGGCAAAGTCAGTGTGGTGATTTCATAACAACTGGCGAATGCCCTGTCGCTAATCGCAACGACATTGCACTTCGTGCCGCCCCACTCCACCTGCATGGGGATGTTCACTTCCGTCAGTTCTTTGTAGCTCTCGTCCGCCAGGACGATGGCGGTCTTCTCTGTGGTCAGCACCTGATACCTCAACCCCGCGATGACGGCCTCCACGGGCTCGCCTTCCTTCATACTCGTGAACTGGTCCCACCCCTTGGCGATATAGGCGGCCTTGGTGCCGACAGGGACATAGAGCGTGGCTGGCGAAGGCTCATAGTCGTAATCCTGTTTTTCCTGATTCCAATCCGAGATGCTGAAAACATCCTGACTGATAGCACAAGGAGACTTGATGCGTGAGATGACCGAAACCATACTGCTGGCATTGGCGAAAGCACGTTCGCCAATGCTGCTCAGCGTGGAGGGAAGGACAACCTTCTTGAGCCTGAAACAATAGGCGAATGCCGTACTGCTTATTGACTCGCAACCCTCGGGGATGTCGAGTTCTTCGATGCTGTAACAATTCCAAAATGCATCGTATCCTATGGATCTCAACGTGGAGGGGAAGGTCACTGACGAAATATTATAACAACTCTCGAACGCCTCGTTGGCTATGGCATCGACGGTGAATGAAGCGCCGTCGCACTCCACCTTTGCAGGGATGTCCACCTCTGTCAGTTCCTTGTATCCCTCGTCGGCGATGACGCTGGCTGTCTTGGTGTCGGGCAGGCAGAAGAACTTCAAACTGCTGGCAACTACCTCCTTGGGCTCTCCCTCGGCGATCTTGGCGAACTTCGTCCAACCGCTGATGGCCTCGTACTCCGCCTTCGACCCTACGGGAACGTAAAGCACGGCGGAAGGGGTTTCGTAGTCGTATTGCTGGCTGTCGCTGTTCCATGACCTGCACACGAACGTGTTGTCGTCGATGACAAACGGGTGGACGATATGGGAAACGACCATCTCCAGGTTCCTGCAGTTGAAGAAAGCGTCCTTGCCGATCTTCGTCAATGTAGATGGCAGTTCCAGACGACGCACACGATAACTGTAATAAAACGCTTCGTCTTTGACCGTCAACACGGTATAGGTCGCGCCGTCGCTCTCAAAGGTCTCGGGAATGGTCAAGTTGATGGCTTTGGAATCATCGCTCAGCCCTTTCACAAAGGCGTGGTGAGATACGGTATTGCAGAGGTAAACGAAATCGCCTACCGTCTTCTCCACGGGTTCTGCCACCTGAATGGTGGCTGTCGCCTTCACAACGTTTCCCTCAGTGTCGGAGGAGAGTTTCACGTCGAAAGTACCTGTCGCAGATGGGACGAAAGCAAGCGTTTCCTCGCCTGTCTGCCCCGCTCCAACGGTTCCGTTGACTGTGGCGACCAATGTCCACGTGCCGCCCTGGTTCATCCAGAGGAAGAGGCGTTCGCGCGAGGTCTTGCCGTTGTTGGTCAGCGACACCCTGATTTCCGTTTCCTCGTTGATAAGCACGTCCTCGCTGACGGTGAAAGCGTTGACCGTGTAGTCGGAGGGGACGGCTTTGGGCTCTAAGCCTATGATGGCATCTTGTTGCTGGCTGTAGCCCGAGTTGCGCTCTGGTTCGGGATTGACGACGGAGAGCAAGAAGTAGGAATCAAGGTATCCACCCCACCCCCAGTTGATGTGGAAATATCCCTTGCCGTCGTAACCATCGCAGATGAATTGGTGGCCTCCACCGTCGCTCTGGCCCGAATAGGGCACAGGACGACCCTGGGCCAGCTCTCCGTAAATGAGTGCTTCCCATGCTTCAGCACCATAGTCATTTCGGTACACTGTTGTCGTCGTCTCGCTGTAGTCGAACGTTTCCTTCATCACCTCGGGATTCAGCCAGCCCGACGAACCGTCAAGGCCATAGCCCATCTTCACAGCCTGGCCGCAGTAGCGCATGAGCCATGCCACGGCATCGGCTGCCACTCCCTCTTCACCGTAGGTGTAAGAAAGCTTCATGTCATTCCAGTCGAAATCAATAGGTGGAAGCTCAGGGAGTGGTGCGGGAAATCCAAAAGGCGTGTAGGAAGGCAACGCAGGGCAGTGCTCGGGCCACTTGTAGTAGTACATGATCTGGGCCATACACGTCGCCACACAGCCTGTAAGGCATATCTCCGACGTTCCCGGTGCAGTCGGACACTGGTTGTGGTAAGGAGCACTCTGGTTCCACCTCGTCTGTATGAGCGGGGAGATGGCTGCCGAACGCTTCATTATTGGGGCAGAAACGACTGCGTTGCCTCCCCTGTCAAGGTTCTGAATCTGCTCGGCATAGCAGTCGAGCCAGTAGCGAAGGTTCGACGGAGCATTCGTCAAGTCGAGGCTGCCATGCTCCGAATAGCCTAAAACAGGCATCGTGCGGTCGTCGCCAGAAACAAGGACGAATCCACCGTCGTCGGCATTGAAGATGTAAAAAGGAGGCTTGGTCTGGCTTGGGCCGCCTCCCACACTGTAGTTCCTTGAGGAAAAATGCTTGCCGGGCATGAACTGACTGGCTCTCCTCAGTGCCTCTGTCTGGCTGATGGGGTTGGCGAACCCACTGTTGGCAACCAACAAAAATGAAATGTGTGCAAGCAACAAAATAAATGGCCTTTTCATCGTAACTATATAGTTTGAGGTGAAACATGAAAGGGCTTTCTACAGGCACTCGAATCACATCACTATACCCTTTTCTTCTGATGGCAAAAATACAATAAACAATTGAGAAAAGCAAATCTTCTTCGCCTTTTTCTTCATCCATTTTATTTTTATGGATGATGCAGAGAGAACAGATTTTCCGTTCGTCACGTGAAACGCGCATTTCGTCAGTGACAACCCCTGTTTCGTAAAAACAAAGTAGTTTTATGGTGCGTAAATGATGATATATACCTAAATTTGTAAATAAAAAACACAATAAAACCCAATCAAAACATGAACAACAATTTAACCGTCAGTACTATTCCAGCTCCAATAGGGAAAAAAGGAGGAAAAGTTGGATTGATAACCATGATACTCGCCCTGATGACCTTCGGATCGGCCATGGCGGCCGATGTCCAGTTGGCCTACGATAGCAGCGATGGCTATTATTACGTCAACATGCCTAAAACAGGTACCAACACTTTGACACTCGACAGCAATGTCCAGACCTTTAAAGTGTATGACGATGGAGGCAAGAACGAAAACTATAGCAAGTATTGTGGTGGTTATCTGGTCATCAACGCACCTGAAGGCTATAAACTCCAACTCTCGGGGTATATCTACACTTCCAAAGGCACCGATTACTTGACAGTCTATGACGGAGCCACGAATTCCGACACGAAACTCATTGACAAAATGAGTAGTTCATCCCAAGGGGCATACAAGAATATAGGAACTGTGACAAGCAGCAGCCAAAGCATGATGCTCTATTTCTCCTCTTTCTATACTGTCTATGAAGGACTCTTCCTAACAGTAACACTGGTTGATCCAGGAGCCAAATACGGCATCAATGTCAACAACGCGACAGGTGGCACGGTGACTGCTAATGTGAGCGAGGCGGAGGCGGAAAAGACCGTCAGCCTGAATGTCACAGCCGAAGAAGGCTATGTGCTGCGCGACATCTATGTGAAAGACGCCAACAACAATACCATACAAATAAGCGGTTTTACTGGCATCAATACTGAGACTGTCGAATTCTCCATGCCTGGTTCTGAAGTCACGGTCCATCCCACGTTCACAAACACCCTGACTGCCAACAACGAAATCTTCATCAACCTACCCTCCACTAGCCAGACCTCATACACCCTGCCCGAAGGAACGGTCTCATTCTTCGTGTATGACGATGGTGGAAAAACGAACTCCTACAGCTCCTCGTGCAGGGGCACGCTCATACTCACCGCACCAGAAGGCAAAGTCATACAATTGTCGGGATCGATCGTCTCCGAAACAGGGTGTGACAAACTGACGGTCTATGACGGCAACAGCACAAGCGCACCCAAACTCATTGATGGCGCCAGCGGCAACATAAACATCGGAACAATCGTCAGCGCAGGACAAGACCTGACATTCTATTTCTCATCTGACGAGAGTGTGAACAATAACGGTCTTTACCTGACAGCCGAGGTGGTTGACCCCACTGAAGCCCATAGCATCAACATCGTTTCTACCCAGGGGGGACAAGTCAGCAGCGACAAAGCAACTGCCATAAGCAATGAAACCGTCACCCTGACCATCACTCCTGATGCAGGATATGCGCTCACGGGGCTGACTGTCACCAATGAGAACGCCGTGACTCTCGGTTATCCCATCACAATCAATGTGGAGGGCGGAACATGGTATAGCGGCTACAGCGCTTCGTTCATAATGACGGGAAAGGATGTAACAGTCACCCCCACCTTTACCAACTCACCGACAGGACTCTCTGTGAATATGCCGACAAATAGCAGGAAAGATCACTATGAGGAGGTCGATGGCTCCACCCTTGTCTGGTTTGAATACATACCATTGGAAGTCAACATCCCTGAGTGTGTGGAATCATTCAAGGTATATGACGACGGAGGACCCGACGGATATGCGAAAGCCAACTCGAATGGTGTCATGGTCTTGAACGCCCCCGAAGGATACGTGCTACAACTCACGGGCACAATGACATCAGAGCCTTACGACCGTCTGCACATCTACGACGGTAACAGCGTCAATGCCACGCAAATCACACAAAAATCGAGCCGTACATACGGAGAATCCATCGACATCGGAACCATCACCAGCAGCGGACGCTATATGACGCTCCTCTTCTATACAGAAATACTCTTCTATTATGCCAACCTCAACTTGACGGTGACTCTTGTTCCAACCACCTCGACCAACAATGTGGAGATTGCCAATGTCGAACACGGCAACGTGGTCAGCAATGCAACCACACCTAACGCTGGACAGGTAGTCACTCTTACGGCCACACCCGATGAAGGTTATGTACTCGATGCCATCACAGCCGTGGATGCCTACGGAAAAGAGATTCCTGTCAGCGGAGGGGCATGGTTCACAGGCGACAACGCCACAATCATCATGCCCAACTCCGACATCATTGCCACACCCGCTTACACCACCGTCGAGGACCGGCACATCAACATGCCCTGGCAGGGTAAGGTGAATGCCACCATTCCTTCACATGTCACATCGTTCAAAATCTACGACGATGGTGGCTCCGCATCTAATTACAGCACAGATTGCACTGGAAGCATCATACTGACTGCACCTGAGGGCTGCGTGCTCCGTCTGACGGGCACCGTGACGACGGGCGCAAGTACATCAAGCAGTTTATCGGTTTATGACGGTAACGGCTCAGCCAACACAGCCCTGCTCGACCAAATGCACAGTTCTACGGAGGGCGAGCCCATCGACATCGGAAACATAGTCAGCACCGGACAAACCATGACCCTGCAATTCAGCAACACGCTCAGTTATGTGTCTGAGGGACTGGAACTGACCGTAACCGTGGTGCAAGCCTTAGACATTGCATTGAATAACAATGCCGACAACACGGCTCTACTGACTGAAAACGAAAGTAGTTTGTGCAACGTCACACTCGCCGACCGAACACTCTACAAGGACGGATCATGGAACACACTGTGCCTGCCTTTCGACGTGAACATCAGCGGCAGTGTGCTCGACGGCGACAACGTGCAGGTGATGACGCTCGATGACGCTGAGTTCAACAACGGAACACTCACGCTCAACTTCACCCCCGTCACCTCTATCGAGGCTGGCAAACCATACATCATCAAATGGGACGAGACGGGCGACGACCTCGTCAACCCTGTGTTCGGCGGAGTGACCGTCGGCAGCAGCGAAACGACCCCTGTAGAGATCACCGGCGTAATCAGCTTCACTGGAACCTATGCTCCCGTCAGCATCGAAGCGGAGGGCGACAGGACCAAACTATTCATGGGAGCCACCAACACGCTCTACTACCCCAGCGCCGCCATGACTATCGGTTGCCAGAGGGCGTATTTCCAGTTGGCTGAAGGCTTCACAGCAGGCGACATCAACACCTCTGTCAATGCCATAGTCATGAACTTTGATGGAGAAACAACCTCCATCGATCACATCACATGGTCAACAGCCAATGGTCAATGGTCAATGGACAATGGTCAATGGTCAACGGACAATGGTCAATGGTCAACGGCCAATGGTCAATGGCATTCCCTCGACGGTCGCAAACTCCAAGGTCAACCGACCCGTAGGGGCATCTACATCAAGGACGGCAAGAAGTACCATATCCATTAACTTCAGGTCAACGCAAGTTCAGAAGAATGGCGTCCCAGCCCATCACCGACGATTTCCTCTTCTACGAGGATGAGTATTAAGCGGTAGAAATTCTACTAAGTAATTAAATATCAGCGAGATAAGCAAATTTTATTTGTTTGTCTCGCTGGTGTTTTATAGCCTTTAATAGTGTGTTTTGTTTGTCTAAATT
>CAMOWU010000145.1 GCA_946628545.1 uncultured Bacteroides sp.
TGAACAGGTTGAGCAATGCCTTCATCGACATTGCAGAGCAACGTGCAGAAGATCACATCTTGATGACAATGGCTGACTGGTCTGCTCTCCTACAGCGCTATATGGATTTGAACAACCGTCCGTTACTTCCAGATGCTGGCCGCGTCACTCACGAACAAGCAGTAGAAAAGGCACTCACAGAATATGACAAGTTTCGTGTCATTCAAGACCGTGAGGTTATGTCTGACTTTGACCGTCAACTGAAACTACTCTTTGGAGATAAAAACGACTAAGAACATGGAAAACCTTTCGCATTTCCGCTCATTAGAAGAACTGATACGTGCCCTGGACAGGGAACGCAAGTTGCTTCATGCGCTATTCCAGGACAGAAAGAAACTGTCGTTCAGATATGACTTGGCACGCGAACTGGCGAGCAAGCGGGATGAAAGCATTGAGTTTCTCAGACGGTACGGCGTCATCCGTGAGAATGCCGACTTCGTGGAGCTGGAGGATGTGTATCTGAAGTTCTTCGAGGATGTGCTGGAGGTCAACGAGGAAATCAATGTGGCAAGTGTCAAGGAGAGCATCGGCAACCTGAACAATGCCATAGACTACTATCTCAGTGAGAATAATCCCAGCCGGAAATACGGTTATCTACGCGACGTGAAGCGGATACTGCGGAACATTGCGCTCACGACCTTGAGGAATGTCATAGACCTGAAGCGCAATATAGACAATACCTATAAGAACGAGCCCACATTTGCCATCAAGAAAAAGAAACTCGTGCATCTTGATGAGAAGCGTCAGGACATTGCAGCTCTGATCAACGAATGTGAAAGGGTAATTGATGAGAAGCAGACCACATTCTTCATGTTGGCGATGGACGTGCAGCTCAAAGATATCGTGACGGACGTGAAACTGCAACTGCGCGAGGTATATCATAATCTGTTGGAACTGGACCGTCAGATTATCAACTACCTGAACCTCATCGAATACCAAAGCCGTCTGTTTCAGAAAGTCCAGAAACTGAAATACCTGCGCGATCAGATGCTGCTCGACACGAATACCGACATACAGGCAAAGTTGCAGGCGAAAAACCCCGTATGGATGGAACCGCGTCCAAGATACGCTTTGAAAGTGTCGCTCTCCATGCTCCGAAACTCGGAAGAGGGACTCAGAGTGCTGCAAGATGTCGCCAAGGGAAAAGGCAATAGCCGGCTGAGGAAAGGCTATCTGGCAGACCCTCTATCGGAGACAGAACTGGCAGAACAGCAAGAGGTGTTACAGATGGTTGACGTAAACGAGGTGAAGAATGCTTTCATGGCATCGGGCGACCATCTGTTCCATTTCGTGATGAACTATTCTGGCTACAGAATTAAAATGGATGATGAGGCTAAGCTCGTCCTCTTCTGTCAGATTGCATCACAATATCTCGACGAACTGCGTATCGACGACGAATACAGGCAGTTTGGAGCCATAGAGTACTCCGTTATCTATCCACAAACAAAGATGATGTGAAAATATGCGCTATACAAAAGAAATATTCGACATACTGAGCAAAGGGGGCTTTATCTCCCAAAACTCCATCTCGCAGCAACGTTCTCACTTGTACGATGCTATTGAGGATGACTTTCACAACTATCAGGAGTACTTCAGCGGCATTGGCTTCATGTTGGAGAGCGGAAATGGATACTACTATTTCTCAAGGACTGAGAACAGGGTGGAGCTGACTGACAAGGTTCAACGACTGGCACTGTGGATTGACCGTGTGGATTTCCTCAAGACTTTCAACAACACCTTTGCGTCGGGTTTTACATTCCGCAAGTCAAACATCCTCGAAAAGTTCTCCAGCGACATCGAACTGAAGGAAAAGGCACGCAGCCTCTATACGGATGTCAAGACTAACGAAGAGAAGATCGAAAAACTGGTAGGCGACTTGGAACGAATGGGGTTCGTGGAACTGGAAAATGAACTGGACGGAACCTACAAGGTGACCGCTGCCTTCCATTATATCGAGGAACTGATAGATTGTCTCACCATCATAGAAACAGAAGAGTCATGAGAGCATTACGCAAGATAGTCTTTATCAACAGCGCCAACATAAGATATGCAGAAGTGAAGTTGGATGGCAACGTTCACTTCATCGGAACTCAGGGCGTAGGTAAAAGCACGTTGCTCCGAGCCGTTCTGTTTTTCTATAATGCAGACAAACTGCATCTCGGAATACCCAAAGAGATGAAGTCGTTCGACGAATTCTATCTGCCTCATGCCAATTCGTACATGGTCTATGAGGTAGAACACGAGCACGGACCCTTTAGCATCCTTGTGCTACGTTCATCTGGCAGGGCTTGTTACAGGTTCGTGGATGCTGCCTACAAAAAAGAATGGCTGGTGGATGAACATGGTGAGGTGACTGCCGAATGGAAGGTGATACGCGAGCGACTTGGCGGTGCCTATATGACCAAGATCATCGACCGATATGAGCAGTATCGCGACATTCTCTATGGCAACAAACAAACGGTTGGCAAAGAGCTTGCACGTTTCCGCTTGTTGGAAACCAGCAGTTACCAGAATATACCGCGAAGCATTCAGAATGTCTTTCTCAACTCGCGACTGGATGCCAATTTCATCAAGGACATCATTATCCGTTCGATGAGCGATGAAGAGGCGAACATCGACCTGGGTTATTTTCGTAGGCAGGTGGCTGACTTTGAGCAGGAGTACAAGGATATCTCCTGTTGGTATAAGTTGAATCAGAAAGGCGAATCGGTAGTGAGGAAGCAGGCTGACGCAGTGGTGAAGGCCTACCACGAGCTGCTTTACATGAAGCAGCAAATTGAATTGTTGTGCTGCGAACTGAAGTATGCCGAACGTGTTTCACGTGAGAAACTGCCACTGATCGAAACAAGGATTGAGGAACTGAAGCTGGAGCAAGACAGACAAAGGCGTCTCATGTCGGAAATTCAGCAAAAGCATGATGCAGAGAAAGCTGACTTGAACCAGAAGCAGGGTGTATTAAATGACAAACTGAAGCGTCTGAAGGAAAGGAAAGAATACTATTCAGCGCAGCAGATAGAAAGTGTGATGAGCCGTTGTGAGAAAGAGCAGGGTTTGAAGGTGGAGCTTGATAGTCTTAAAGACAAACTGGCCGACCTGACTGCACGCTTCAACGATGTCACCACGAAATACAGGGCGTTAAGCCTGAACATCACACAGCAGTTGGAATCGTTCCGACAGACTCAGATGCAACGTATCCTCTCTGAGCGGCAGGAAAGGCAAAAGACCGACGAGCGATTGCTGAATGAATATCATGATGCAAAGACTGTGATTGAACAGACTTTTGAGGGGAAAATAGCAGCGGCTTCCAATGTGATTGATTCAGTGAAGACAGAACAGAATGATTGCGAAAAAGAACTACTGAAAATAAAGTATCTCGTACCGTTCAAAGATGAAAAGGAGGCATTGTATCTACAGTTGAACGAACTGCAACTCAAGGAGAAAGAGTTGACGGGCAGGATCGGATTATTGGCTTCTGACATCAAGCGTGTTCAGGCTGAATATGACATGAAAGAGGCTGAGACAAGCGCAGACTACCAGCGAAGGTCTGAAGAAAAACAAGCGGAGATAGAGATGTGCTCGGAACAGATCGCTTCTATTGACAATTTGCTTGGACGCACAAAAGGTTCGCTCTACGAATGGCTTGAAGAGAACAAGGCTGACTGGGAACAGAATATCGGAAAGGTCGTCAACGAAGAGGATGTGCTTTATCAGACGGGCTTACATCCACAGAAGACGGATGGTGCTTCTTTGTATGGGGTGAAACTTGACTTGACTGACCTGCCGCTTCATATCAGGAAACCCAAGCAACTCGAGGAAGAGAAAACAGAACTGGAGAAGAATCAGAAAAAAGCTAAGGATGAATGGCAACAGATTCAGCAACAGTTGGAAAAAGCTATCGTAGAGCTGAAACGACAATTCGCCCCTCAGATCAAAGAGTTTCGCCAGCAGAAGTCGTTGGCAGAAATGGAGCTGCGGATGATTCCTCAGCAACGAAAGGCTATTGCTGTGAGAATCGAGGACTATGACACTAAAGCCAAGAAAATCATCGAGCAAAGGCGGCAGGAACTTACTATCCGCCAGCAGGAACTGGCTCACAAATCAATATCCGCTCAATCCGCTAAAGAAAAGGTGAATGTCGATAAACAAAAGCTTTTGAATAGTGCAGAGAAGAAATATAATGAAGCAAAGGCAGAGAATGTGAAAACACATACTGAGCGTGCAGATGCTATCAATGCTGAAACCGCAATTGCCGAAAAGAATGCTGAAACAGAACTGCTGAAACTGAAACAGCAGGAGATGGATGAGCTCAAAGGTCGTGGGGCGGATACTGCGCTTGTGGAGGATTGCAAGGCCAAAATAAAGGCGGTCGCAGACGAGCTTCACTTTATCGAGCAGCATCGAAAGCTGGTGTATGACTATCTACGAGACAAGGAAGAACTCTTTGACCAAGAGGATAACCTGAAAAATCAGAAAAAGACTCTCGCAGAAAAACTGTCGCAGTTGAATGAGAAATATCAGCAGCGCAAACAGAAGTACGACCAACATTTGGCAGCCATTGGCAAGGAACTGACAGAACGCAGTGATGAGCGGAAGTGTTTGGATGAAGAACTGCAAAAAGCAGACCGCTTTGCTCATGACGTAAACCTTTGCCCGCCCATGTTTGCTGATGCAAGGGAAAAACAGACTTTGCGAACACCAGGACAAACTGTTGATGAACTGACGGGCATCATCGTGCAGCGTCAGACGCGACATAATCAGTTCAAACAGAGCGTCAATGTGTTCAAGGGCAATTTCTCCGCGAAGAACACCTTTAGTTTCAGAACCGAGCTGACCGTGGACGAGGACTACCTTGATTTCGCCAACAACCTCGACGACTTCCTTATCAATAACAAACTGGAAGAGTTTCGGCGCAGAACCAGTGAACGGTATGTGGATATCCTGGCGCGGGTTTCGAAGGAGATGGGTGAGTTGACGCGCCATGAGTCGGACGTGGACAAAATCATCCACGACATCAACCGAGACTTCAAGGTACGCAACTTTGTCGGGGTCATCAAACTCATCGCCTTGCAGTCGGTGCCATCGACCGACAAGATGGTGCAGCTGATGAAACGAATCAAGGATTTCAATGACGAGAACCAGTTTGCCATGGGGGAGATCAACCTGTTCTCAACTGTCAACAGAGATGAGGTGAACCAAAAGGCTGTCGGTCATTTGCTCGACTTCATGAAATCGCTGACAGACAATTCTTCACGTCAATATCTGACGCTTTCCGACCTGTTCCAGTTGCAGTTCCGAATCATCGAAAACGACAACGATACTGGATGGGCTGACAAACTGTCGCACGTGGGCAGCGAGGGAACCGACACACTGGTCAAGGCGATGATCAACATCATGCTCATCAATGTGTTCAAGGAGAAGGTGAGCCGAAAATTCGGCGACTTCTATATCCATTGCATGATGGACGAGATTGGCAAACTGCATCCGCAGAATGTAAAGGGAATACTCGACTTTGCCAACGCTCGAAACATCCTGCTCATCAATTCATCCCCAACGACCTATAACGTCTCCGACTATCGTTACACCTATCTTTTACAGAAAGACGGTAGGTCGAAGACCATAGTTCATCCTTTAATCTCGCAGAAATGAAGATAACTGCGTCACTCATAGATAAACTGTTCCGTCTTCGCAATGGAGAGAGCATACCTGCAAGCCTGCTTCGTGGCGAGTGGGTTGAAGAACTGGAGCGTGATGGTGTGATAGTAAGCACCTCGCATGGCAGCCGACGCACCATCTTTGCACCTCAACCAGAAGCGTTTTTGCATGCTTTGTCTGCCTTTGACGAAAGATTAGCTGATCTGGATTTGATGCGAGATACATTGCAGACTAACGAGATGCCCCGTTCAGTTCAAGCATCAGCCACTGGCAACTCCAAATTGCTGATTGTTCGCTCTTGCCCAGGATTCCCTGTAAATAGCTATGAGCCTATTGAATGCTGGTTAAACGGTGAACCATTTACGGTAAATCCTAAGGAAGGGAGTTTCCTCTTTGTTGCGGACTGGAATACATTCATGATCCCCCAGAATGTCATTGTGGTAGGAATCGAGAATATGGAAAACTTCCGAAAGATTCGTCAACAGCGAAAACTTTTTGAGACCGAATTGGGGAGGCACCAATTCTTGTTTGTTTCTCGCTATCCACAATCCACAGACCTCCGTTCATGGCTAATAAGATTATGCAATCGTTATGTGCATTTCGGTGATTTCGATTTAGCTGGCATAAATATTTTTTTGACGGAATTTTATCGCTTTCTTGGCGATAGATCAACTTATCTAATTCCGTCTGATATAGGACTGCGGCTGGCAAATGGATCAACAACGCGGTACAATGAACAATATGAGAAGTTTCATGATATTTGTTGTGACAATCGCAAAATACAATTACTAATAGATCTCATCAACAAATATCACAAAGGCTATGACCAGGAAGGGTATATTGAATGATGCAGAATAAACAATGCTACATGATGAAAATCGGAATATACGAGCAGATTATCAATCAGCTGTTTGAAGAGAAAATTGCTTCCATCGATCAGACGCAATTCTATATCGGGGAACGAGATATAAAGCGGGGTGAGGTGGCAAGACTGTTGTCTATGTACCTGACAAATATCTTTGAACAGATGTTGACTGATGTGGCGGAAGTTGATGCTGATGAAGACGAAGAGGAAGAAGGTCAGAAATATTCTGCCATAACGAAAGGTATTGATTTGGCCAATTCGATTATCCAAAAGCTGGTGAATGAATTCCATCTGGAAGTCATGGGCTTGGTGCTTCAGGGGAGCAAGGCCTATGAAAAGGCGGATAATTCGTTGTTGGCAGATTTCCCGTTGAAGTTGCATGGTATCTATACAAAGGCTCAGATTCAAGTGGCTATCGGAACATCAACACTATCCAAGAAATCACCTGCTCGCGAAGGTGTGGAACGAAATAAATTGTTGAATGTGGAGGCGATGTTCGTTGATATCATCAAGAACCGCGAGGAAGGTTCAACGACAGATTATGACGACAAGGCACTTTCACCATATCTGTTCCAATGGGATACGCAAAATAGAGTAAAGCCGGATTCCAAAGAGGGACAAGCATATATCAATCAGACCCAGACCATGTTGTTGTTTGTCCGTGAGCAGAAGAATTTCGTGGAGGACAAATCGCGAACGATGGGGTATGTCTATTTGGGACGCGTCACACTGAGTTCATGGGAGTATAGGAATTTAGGGGCGCGTATGCAAATGCAGATACGATGGAATATGGTCGAGCCGATCCCTGGCAGTGTGATGCATTTTGCACGAATAAGAGAAATTGCATAAAGGTATGAAACAAATTGAAGTAGTAGCCGCTATCATCTGCAAAGAAGATTGTATCTTCGCCACCCAGCGTGGTTACGGCGAATGGAAAGACTGGTGGGAGTTTCCTGGTGGAAAAGTGGAAGCAGGGGAGACGCCGGAGGAAGCACTCATAAGAGAGATCCGCGAAGAACTGTCAACTCAAATCAGTGTGGATGAGTACCTCTGCACGGTGGAATATGACTACCCCAAATTCCATCTGACCATGCATTGTTATATCTGTTCGCTCCTGACAGAAGCGTTGCACTTGAATGAACACGAAGCTGCGAAGTGGCTCTCCAAGGATGAACTCGATAGCGTTAGATGGCTGCCTGCAGATTTAAATGTTATCCAAGAATTAA
>CAMOWU010000146.1 GCA_946628545.1 uncultured Bacteroides sp.
AATCCGACTCTTGAGAAACAGGAAGTTACGTGAGATAGACCTGCAATGTGGGTTAGAGCATAATTCCAAGGAGACCAGCCTATCAGTACCGCTTCATCCACTGACGCCAGACCCATTGATAGACTCTGAACAGCGGCTCAGAAAGCGCGTCGGCAGTGAAGACAGGCATGAGGTGGAAATTATGAGCCAACCGCTTCCAGTTGCGCTCCACCTTGTTGCGTTTCTTCTCAGCATCCTCACCGAACTGTCCGAAATTGCCTGTGGCCAGTATCTCGTTGAGCAGAAATGATCCCGACTGCTCGTCTGGCTCCACCAACAGATAAGGAGGATCGAGAAGAAAGACAACCTGCAAGACATACATCAACGCCCTGGTGATGCGCTCCAATCCCACTTCCTTCACAGCCCGCATAGCCACACGACGTTCCTCATCGCTGGCGCGGAGCAGGATGTAGTAGTAGTCCATCAACTGGCGGAAACCAATGCCTTCGTTGAAAAGGTGCTGGTTGAAATGACAAAGGAGGTAAAGGAGATTGAACTTGACAGTAGGGACAGCCAGTGAACTGCCATCGGCGAGTTGCACCTGATGCATGAACTGCTCCTCCTTCCACTCCTTGAAGATGCGCTGCAAACGGTAGTTCCCAAGAGGGGTATAGAGGTGGGAAGGACGGTAGTGGATATCGACTTCGAGCTGGCTGTTGACGGGCATCTCCACATTGTGGTAGAGCGCTTTGGTGCCAGGGCGGTAACGATGTGCGTAGCGGATCATTTCGGCTGGCGAAGCATCGACCCAGACATCCACGTCGCCACACTGGCGAAGACGGGGCTGGGGGTAAAAGATGGAATTGCCGATGCCCTTGAGCAGACAAACCCGATAACCGTCGGCCTCGAATCTGCGCACCACTGCCACGGTGACGTTCTCCAGTTGCACGTATTTGCGCTCTATGGCGTTGGTGTCGGCAAACCATTTGCGAGTGAGTGCCTTGTCGGGCCTTTGTTGCTCGGGCAGCCGCTCCAAAGCACCGTAGAGCACACCGACAAGACTCTGCTCCACAGCCAGCCGGTAGAGACAAGTCCACTGCTCAGCCGTGGGAGGCTCAGCGAAAGCCTCCTTCTTTCCGATGGACACCTGCAATAATGTGAAGAAAAGGTGATGTAGCATGATCTGCGTTCGTGAGTAGATGAGAAACTGCCTGTGGTGGCCACAAAACAGTTTCTGACTTACAAAATTACAAAACATCGAAGAAAAAAGGCTAAAAAAACAAATAAAAACATGGTTTTTATTCAAATAGTTGTATATTTGTACACGCAAGGGGGCTTCTATCAATTCCCCCGTTCGCAGAACCATTCTACAATGTCAAAATAAAACGTTAACCGCTAAAACCATACAATCAACATGAGAACACTTGAACCCAGCATTGGATTGCACACCCTGCTTTGGAACCAAATTTTCGAATGCCTGCAGGCACAGACCACCTACCAGCTGCTCTGCCAATGTGAAGGCGACGAGGTGGACGTGAGGATGCGAAGCGTGATGGAAGGCAACAGCCTGAAAGTCGATGACCAACTGCTCGCCGACTTCTACTCCCTCTGCATGGAGGTGAAAGAGAAACTACAGTTCAATGAACCCATCGACTTCTACATCACCGGCGACTCCGATGTCAACGCCATGTCGTTCGCTTCCACCGACAAAGACCGTCCGCACATCATCGAGATCAACTCCGGACTGTTCAACCTGATGAACCGAGAAGAACTGAAATTCGTCATCGGACACGAAATCGGACACCTCATCAACCAGGACACCGCCATCCTGCGCCTTTTCCATTTCGTCTATCCCGACATCGATTCCTGCCCGCTCTTCATGAGCCGACGACTCGCACTCTACCGACAGATCTCGGAACTGGGAGCCGACCGCTATGGCTATATGGCCTGCGAGAACCTGGACGCCTGCATCACCTCCATCTTCAAGATTGCCTCCGGTCTCTTCCTGGAGAAAATGAACGTGAGCATCGACACACTGATCCAGGAGAACTCTCAGCGACTGGAATATTTCCTCAACGACAAGGGAAAGAGCGACGGCACACACCCCGTCAACCCCATCCGAGTGCAGGCCATGTCGCTCTTTGCCAGAGCTAAGACGCAAAAGGCACTCGACAAGGGCATGGACGAACTGATAGGCATCATGCAGACTTTCATCTACAAACCTATCGACGAACACATCTCTACCTTCGTGGCATCAGCTGGACTGCTGATGGCTGGCATCGACGGCAAACGCAACAAGAACGAGGACGATGCCATCATCTCGCAACTGGGAGCCTTCTGCCTCCTGCCCATCCGCCAGCTCAAACTCATCGAGAAGGGGGATGTGAACAAAGTCTTCAACGACTCGGTGCAGGCTATCCTCGACATCGACTCGTCCATGCGCACATCACTGGTGGGATATGTCATCGACGTGGCATTCGCAGATGGCAAACTCGACCCCAACGAGATTACATTCATCTATAAGTTCGCCCAAAGCCTCGGCATCCCCGATGAAGACACCTCCAACGCCATGCATGCGGCCCTCGTCCAGAACTTCCGACCCAACATCAATGGATTGAAGTAGATTGTAGGGACGCGACGTGTCGCGTCCGAATCACTTTCAAGGATAACTTTTCCACGGGGACGGGATGGAAAATGGGTGGAAAACAAGAGGATAAGTAACTGATTGACAAATAGAAAAAGGTGGAAAATCGATTTCCACCTTTTTTGCTTGCGAGGTTATGCTTTTCGTCATAACTTTGCAGCCGAAACCAAAACAGATCATCAAGATGAAGACACGAAAAGACATCCATCAAATGATTTCCCTGATGATGATGGCCCTAAGCATGTTGTTTCAAATCTCGTGCCGCGACCAGCAGTCAGAGGCTGTCGAGGAAATGGTTTTCAGCCATACCGACAAAGCCGCCGAACACCTAAGTGCCATAGACACGACAAGATTGGATGCGGAAAGTCGGATGATCTACAACCTCAACCGCATTCTGCTTTTAGAAGAACAATGGCAAATGCAACAAGCCGACACCCTGCCGCATACCTTCGTTTCTGACGACGGGTGGAAATTCAAACGCGAATCCACCTATAAAAAAGGCGTGCTCGACAAGACCAGAGACAGCCTTGCCACCAGTTCATCCACCTTACAGACCTACCACTATTTTGAAGAAAAAAGCATTGGTGGAGTGAGTGACAATCGCATCGACTTGAGGCGTTTTGGACGCTTGTGCTACTCACTCGGACACTATTACACAGATAACAGCACACAGTTGCAAGCCGACCAATTATACCTCACAGCCATTCACTGTGCAGAGACTGCACACGACTATGAAACGGCCTTCCGAGCCTACCATCAGTTCGCTGGGCATCTGCAACACCACCATACCGCCGCACACAACGAGGTCTATTGGACACTCTCACAAGCACTCAACGCATTTTTCAAATACGAGGAAAACACCCGGGAACAACTCACCACCAATGATTCTAAATGGTTGCTGACAATCTTAAACGATTATGGAATGGCGTACTGGCAGCAGGGCACACTCAATCCAGAGGATTTCCATGTGATTGTAGAAGCCGCCAACCTTGTGGCGGCATCAAGCAACAAGCCGTTGGAAACCAACATCTGCGACTCCATTCAACATCTGCTCAAGACCATCAATCCACCCCATGCGCTCCCATTCAGTTTTCCCACATTCCAGAGTGTACAATCTCAACCTTATTCCACAAAGACCGACTCAGTTGTTCATTATTATGAATTGGGGATATGGAAAGGCGGTTTTGAAGACGCGTCGATGATTTACGAACAAAAGGTCAAAGAAGGAACTGCGCTGACAAGGGAAGCAGCACAAAGGATGTTTGAAGAAAAGATGCAAAATGCCTCCAACTGGTTCAACAACCAAACCCGCAACAGCCTTGCCGCTGGATATGAACGGAAAAACGCCATGCTTCAGTCAAGATTGCTGATTGCCGTCATCATAGCACTCATCCTGGCTTTCATGCTCGTCGTATTGCTTTTCTTGAATTGGCGAAACAAGATACGGCGACAACAACAGGCAGAACGACTGGCAAGTGAACAGGAGAAGAAACACTTGTCAAGCCTGATCCAACAGAAAGAAATGCTGGTGGCATCACTTAGAGGACATATCATCGACAAGAATGAAATCATAGAGATGCTGAAACCGACAGCAGGCAAACATACCGTCATCAATGCCAGCAACTGGCGGGAGATTGAGGCCACACTCAATATGACCGACAACAGGTTCGTTGGACGACTGAGACAAGAGCATCCCGATTTCAGCGAAGAAGACATACGACTTTGCATGCTCGTACGACTGAAACTCAGCAACTCTGCTTTGTCTGCCATTTACAACATCTCTGTTTCAGCCGTACAACACCGAAAGCAGAAACTGAAGAAAGAAGGGTTTGGAGTGACAGATCCCAACGTGACTCTCGAACAAGTGATCGCACAATACTAACCTCAATCTCCTTTACCACAAAATGATAACTTCTTTTCTCAGATGCGGAAAACTCCGCATCCAGCTATTGCTGTGCCTTTTGACCTACGCAATCAGTTCCTCTGCCAACCTCATCATCGGCCGTGTGGTCGATAGTGAGACCAACGAGCCACTGGAAGGGGCGCAACTGGAGGTGAAAGAGAACTTTGGCTTTGGCACCATCCAGACTCAAACCACCACCGACTCTTTAGGTTTTTTCCAGTATCAGACTGACTTTGACAGCAGAATCACCTTCAATGCCAAGTTTTTCGGCTATTACGAAGGCACGGCATACGCCACGGGGATGGCTGGCAACGACACCATCCTAATCAAGGACATCAAGCTCAAGCCCAGTCCTCTGCTGCTGAAAGAGATCACCGTTGAAGCGAAAAAACGCAAGTTCTACATGCGAGGCGACACGGTGGTGTTCAATCCTGAAGCTTTTCAAATGGAAGAAGGCGAACGACTGATTGAACTGCTGGGAAAACTACCAGGAGTGACTCTGAAGGACGGTCGGTTGCTTTGGAATGGAGAGGCCTTGAAATTGATGATGAACGACAGAGAGGTATTCAATGCAGATATGCTGATGAACAGACTGCCCGTCCATGCCGTAGAAGACATCAAAGCCTACGATGAGAAAAGCGAACTGGAAGAACGTACAGGCGTGGACGACGGTGAACGGCGGCATGTCCTGGATGTCAGCATCAAACCCTCATTCATGGACAAGATGTATGGGCAGACCAAGGCTGCACTCTATTCAAGCGGCAATTACTGCGCCGAAGTGGATGCCATGCGACTGAGCGACACCGACCCTATGATGCTGTTCGGACGTGTAGCGGATGAACCAGGGATGGTGACCTCTAAAACCATCAACACCTGGGGGAGTGAGAACACAGGAGTACCTATCGAACAACAGATGGGAGCTGTGGGATACCAGCATGCAGAAAACAAAAAGAAACGCCCCAACAGATGGAACATCTCAACCAGCGTTGACCATCACGAGGAGAGCAATTCCAGCTGGGAAAACACGGAGACTTTCCTGACCGATGCCACCACGACCCTGAGCCAAACAGAAAAACAGAGCGACAGGAACACATGGCAAATACCAGTCAAGTTCAATTCCTACTTCAAACTGAGCGACAATGACAACGTTCAGATAGGAGCTGATATCATCTACCGACAGACAAGGAATCAAGAACATGACGACAAGGAACTCTCACAAAGACGCAGCACAGAGGATCGTGAGGACATCGGAACACGTCAAGTCATCAACACTTCCACCTTTTCCAACTTCCACGAAAGCAAAAACGTCAACGCTAACGGAAACGTCGGACTGACACATTATTTCAAGACGGGGTCGGTCAATACAGGAATCAATTTCACCTACAGCCATACACAGGGACGGGGAAACAGCCTGGGTGAATACAAATACCACCAGCCAGTTCTTTCTACGATGACCTATCCGCAGGACGAAGACACCCGACAGAGCAAATCAAGCGGTTCATGGTATGCAGGCATGCAACACAGCATAGGGAAAAAGATCATGACCAACGCAAGTTTATCCAGCTCCATTCAATACGGCAAACATGATGAGGAACGACACAGAGGCGACTCTATCGACTTGGGCAACAGCTATCACAGCAAGACACGCACATGGAAAAACGAGGCATCGATGGGAGCCAACATTACTATCGGAGAACTATCAATGAAACCATCCATCAGACTATCCTGGCAACACGAACGATTGGCTTATCAACGCGCAAGGCTCGACACGGTGGCACACCGGAATATCCTCATCGTCAGCCCTGAGATGACATTCATTTACAAGCTCATGAGAAGGATGAACCTTGGAGCCAACCTTTCCTATTCCACCATCAGTCCGAACTTGGTTGAGTGTCTCGACTACCGTGATGACACCAATCCACTTTACATCCGCATGGGAAATCCCTTGCTGAAAAACAGCCACACGCTTCGCGCAAGCATGAACTACAGCATGATGCTGACAAGAGCAAGCCAAGCGCTCAACTTCACGGTCAACTACCAGAAGCAATACAACCCTGTGGGCATGGCGTTGCGCTACCATTCACAAACTGGAGCTTATCTCTCCACACAGCAAAACATGCGGGGTGGACATACATGGACTGTATCCGTCAACTACGACCTGAGCCCATGCAACATCATCTCTATGAATCACAAGATTTCAGAAACCTGGGGACACAACTACGGACTGACGACACTGGTGGATGAAGCGACCAACAGGACTCACAGCCGACAAAACAGCTCGCAATTCAACTACGACTTGACTTGCAACTGCTCACTCCAACACTGGAACGTGGAACTGATCAACAGTCTGGCATGGAATCGCTATGCCTACAGCGATGCCAACCACTCCACCCAGAACATCATACACAATGAGACAATGCTCAATATCAGTTACAAACTTGCACATTGGACCTTCTCACTGAAGCCACGCCTCATCATCAACCAAGGATACGCAGCCTCAAGCATCAACGGAAACCAGTTTCCCCTGCACGCTGAAATCCAATATAAATTCCTCCGCAACAAGGCCAACATCACACTCACAGCCAACGACATGTTCAACCAGTTGAAGCGCAACTATTCCTCAAACTCCGCTACCACACGAACGGAAGGAGGCAGCGATTTCCTCCACCACTATGTCGCAGTCACGTTCACTTATAAGTTCGATGCAAAGAAAGATAAATAATTGAGCCCACCCTAATTCCCCGGCATCTGCCACTCTATGCCGAGCAGGTCGATGGAGTCGAAGAAAGTGGAGAGCGAAGGTACTTCGCCATAGAACTCCTCCATGGTGGTGGTATTGAGCCTGACTTTCTAGAATGGCCTTGCCGTCGGTCCGTGAACCATGTTCCCATGCGCCACCGAAAGAGAAGATGAAGACGGGGTGCTGGGTGTCGTTCGTCCACGCTGTGGAATCCACATAGACGTCCATACTCAGCGCCTGTCCTTCCTTTTCTGCAAACTGATAGGTGGTCATTTTCACTTCCTGCTGGGCGTACGACAAGATGGTCATCGCCCCGAATAACAACGTAATAAATGTTCTTTTCATCATGTGTTGGAATATTGAATCTGCTATTCTACCAAAGCATGCACAAATTTCGGGAAAAATGAGGAAAAAAACAATAATTCGAGAATAATCCTCCATTTTTTGCAAGAAAAATATAATTGAATTACCTTTGCTACAATAGTTTGTTAGACTA
>CAMOWU010000147.1 GCA_946628545.1 uncultured Bacteroides sp.
CAGAACGTCGTGAGACAGTTCGGTCTCTATCTATCGTGGGCGTTGGAGATTTGCGCGGTGCTGGCACTAGTACGAGAGGACCGTGCCGGACCGACCTCTGGTCCACCAGTTGTGCCGCCAGGTGCACCGCTGGGTAGCCAAGTCGGGTTTGGATAAGCGCTGAAGGCATCTAAGCACGAAGCCATCCGCAAGATGAGATCTCCTTGAGGGTCGTCGCAGACTACGACGTTGATAGGGCGCAGGTGCAGGAGCAGCGATGCTCACAGCCGAGCGCTACTAATAGCCCGAAAGCTTGCGCCGCGCGCGCTTTCAGTGCGGCGTTTTCCTCTTGGCTTCAGGCTTCCGCTTGAGAGTTGGTTTTGCTGGTTTTCCCTTTTCCGCGCAATAGTCAAAAAGGCATAGATATTCAGGTGGCTATAGCTGCGGGGCTCCACCTCTTCCCATCCCGAACAGAGAAGTTAAGCCCGCACGCGCCGATGGTACTGCACCGCAAAGTGGGAGAGTAGGTCGCCGCCGTCTTAGTTGGGGTTCTCCTCGCCGGACATTCCGGAGAGGAGAACTCTTTTTTTTGTGCCTCTAGATCATCTAGAATATCTAGAAAATCTAGAGAATCTAGAAAATCTAGAATCATCTTTTTTTATCCCTTTGTTTCATTTTGGATAGTAATAGATACATTTCTAAAGTCGTCAGTATTGCTTTATTCGTAATTTTGTCCCTGTTAAAAATAAAGTGATGTTGAATTAAAAATGTATCAATAAAATGAAATGGTGTTTGATTACTTTGTTTGCACTCTTCAATACGATGGGAGCGAACGCTCAGAATGGAGGTTTTGGTGGTTTCGGAGGTTTTCAACAAGCCGTTACTCTTGAAACTTCCCAACAGTGGAAAGACGTGAACTATGCAGGCGATGACCAAGCTTATCATACTTGTGATATCTATCTGCCCAAGCAGGAAGCAGCATCCTATCCTGTAGTGATTCACATTTATGGAAGTGCATGGTTCAGCAATAGCAGCAAGGGGGCTGCCGACCTCGGAACTATTGTGAAGGCTTTGCTCGACAATGGTTTTGCTGTCGTGTGCCCAAACCATCGTTCCAGTATGGATGCCCAGTGGCCAGCCCAGATACATGATATTCGGGCGGTGGTACGCTTTGTACGCGGTCAGGCGAAGACCTATAAGTTCGACACATCCTTTATTGCCACGAGTGGATTTTCCTCTGGAGGACACCTGGCTTCTATCACTGCTACTACCAGCGGTGCCAAGACTGAGAAAGTCGGTCAGGTGGAGATAGATTTGGAGGGTAAGGTGGGCCAGTATCTTGCTGAGAGTAGTGCTGTGGACGCTGCTTGTGATTGGTCTGGACCCATTGATCTGACTGCAATGGACTGTGGCGACCACATGCAGATGGGCGACCGTAGCCCAGAGGATGTGC
Source organism: uncultured Bacteroides sp. (assembly GCA_946628545.1). GTDB lineage: Bacteria > Bacteroidota > Bacteroidia > Bacteroidales > Bacteroidaceae > RUG11857. The sequence goes on from CAMOWU010000147.1 coordinate 1,433, forward strand.
TGCTGGCATCTCGCTTGTCGGAGGAGCCCGACAAATACCGCAGCCTTAGTGCCAATACCTATATCGATAAGAACGATCCACCAGTGATCATCTTCCATGGAGAGAAGGACAATGTGGTGCCTTGCTGTCAGGGTAGGAAATTCTATGAAGAACTGAAGGCTGCTGGGGTGAAGACCGAGGCTACTTTCGTGCCTGAAGGTGGGCATGGAATGGGTATGTATGCAGAGGAGAACCTGGCTAAAATGGTGGCTTTCCTTAAAAGCGCTATGGCAGCGAAGAAATAACTGGTCAGATTAGTATCAACACATTTTTAACATCAAGTTTGCATGAAAAGATTATTGTTTTTATTGCCATTGCTGGCTTTGTTGGGCTGCAATCCCAATGAGAATGAAGGGGAGAATCCCATACTGAGTATTGAGGGAGGCCAGATTCAAGGTGTGAGGGCAGAGTTGCCTGGCATATTTGTCTATCGTGGCATTCCATACGCTGCTCCTCCAATAGGTGACTTGCGGTGGAAAGCACCTCAGCCTGTTGTCGAGTGGGATAGTGTCCGTATTTGCGATCAATTTGGACATCCTGGTTATCAAGCTGTGCATTATCCTGGGTTCTATGCTTCTGAATGGGGATATGGTGATGAAGCTCCCTACAGCGAGGACTGCCTTTATCTGAATGTATGGACCAAGGCACCAGGGAAGGTTGACAAGAAACTGCCGGTTGCGCTTTGGATTCATGGTGGTGGCTACCGTGAAGGATGGGGGTCGGAACCGGAGTTTGATGGGCAGGAATGGGCTGCGAAGGATGTGGTTCTGGTCAGCATCAATTATCGACTGGGCATTTTCGGCTTCATGACTTATCCCGAACTGTCGGCTGAGAGTCCCAACCATGTCAGCGGAAACTATGGCATTCTGGATCAAATACAAGCGTTGAAATGGATCAAGGCTAATATAGAGCAATTCGGTGGTGACCCCGACAATGTGACCATCTTCGGTCAGAGCGCAGGCGCCGGTAGTGTGCGGACGCTCAGCGAGAGCCCGCTTGCCCGTGGACTTTTCCATAAGGCTGTCATCATGAGTGGCGGTGGCATCAATGTTCCGGCAAAAGACGGTGAGGAAGCCAAGCCTGCCACACCTGTCAACCGTTTCTTCACCTATAACCCGAAATTGGCGGAGAGTGAAGCCGAGACCAAGAAAGTGATGGATTGGGCTGGACTGACAGATTTGCAGAAACTGCGCGCTGCTTCCACGGAAGTGCTTTATACCTTACCTCAGATTTACAACATGGTGACCAAGAATAATGTATTCTTGATGCAACGTCCCATTGTGGATGGCTATGTCTCGCTGAAGTCTTTTGACGAGGCAGTACGTGAAGGCACTATCGCCGACGTGCCATACATGATTGGCTATACACTGAATGATATGGGATCCATGGGACCTGGCATAGCGGAATTCTGCAAGGTGAGAGAGGAAAAAGGCGGTAAGGCCTGGGCTTACGAGTTCGCACGTCCTCTGCCCGACGATGGCAAGCATCCCGAAATCACAGACCGCTTGAAGGGCGCTTTCCATAGCTGCGACCTATGGTTTGTCTTCAAGAGCCTGAAGCACTGCTGGCGTCCATGGACTCAGGGAGATTGGGACCTTGCAGAGAAGATGCTGACTGCATGGACCAACTTCGCCAAGTACAGCGACCCCAATGGTGAGGGAGAAGGATTGGGATGGAAGCCATGCACCAAGGAAAACCCTTATTTCATGATTTTCCAACTCAATGGGGAAGATGCTGAAGCGTCAGAGATGGGTGAACCTATTTTGCCACAATAGTATGATCTGAATATGACGAAGAAAATGATTGTAATCATGGCGCTTGTTGCCATTTGTCTGGATGCGTCTGCTATTTCTCCTTGGACGAAAGGGGCTTTCGAGACAGGAAAATACCGTAATCTGTTCGTTGAGATGGGCTACGACGAAGGCGAAGTGGAGAAAAAGCTTCAGGAAGTGTTCTACGATGTGTTCCGAGGACCCAACAAGGTCTATTTCGAGGTGGGCGACACCATGGGCTATGTCTCCGACATCAAAAACCATGATGCGCGTACGGAGGGCATGTCGTATGGAATGATGATTGCTGTGCAGATGGACCAGAAGGACATCTTCGATCGCCTTTGGCGTTGGAGCAAGCGTTATATGCAGCACCAGGAAGGACCATTGAAGGGCTACTTCGCCTGGAGTTGCAAGACTGATGGTACGCGCAATGCACAAGGGGCTGCCAGCGACGGGGAACTCTATTTCATCACAGCGTTGATCTTCGCTTCCAACCGATGGGGAAACCATACGGGAATCAATTATAAGGCGGAAGCGCAGCATATCCTTGACTGCATCCAGCCGCGTGAAATCCAGCGTGAAGGACAAGCGCCTGCCTTCGGCGGTTTCGGCCAGCAGCAGGGACCCCAGAAGAGTTATCTCATCGACCCTGAGACAAGGCTGATCACCTTCACGCCAGATGGCTTCGGACAGCGTTTCACCGATCCTTCCTACCATATACCGGCATTCTATGAGGTGTGGGCGAAGTGGGCCGACGATGGGCGCGCCGATTACTGGATGGACTGTGCGGTCAAGTCGAGGGAATTCCTTCACAAGGCCATCCATCCCGAGACAGGACTCAATCCCGACATGTGTGGATACGACGGTTCGCTCATGCAGGGCTTTGGAGGAAGGCGCAATGGCGGCAACAACTTCCGCTACGATTCCTGGCGTGTGCCGATGAACATCACTCTGGACTATGAGTGGAGTTGCGCCGACGGAGAGTGGCAGCGTGGCTATGCCGAGCGCATACAGAACTTTTTCTACGCACAGGGTATAGACAAGTATTACGACCAATACCGTGTGGATGGCACCATACCAGAGGACAATGAAATCCTGCAGGCTGGAGGTTTCCGAAAGTTGCGCCACAGCATAGGGCTGGTATCTACTTTGGCGGCTGCATCCATGATGTGCAGCCACGACAAGAGCCGTGAGTTCGTCGATGCCTTGTGGAATGCCAAGCACGTACCTTTCGAGGATGGCTATTTTGATGCCTATTACGACGGTTTGCTCCGTCTCTTCGCCTTCATGCATCTCAGTGGGCACTACCGTGTGATCACGCCATCTGCTGGCGCCTGATAGTTTTCGCTTCATCTTTTTCATTGCCCTTGCCTCCTGACCTGAATTAATGCTTGATACATTTGCTTCTTTAGGCGACATTTCTTAATTTTGCCTCAAAATACAGAAACAAATCAAAGAGCAGGATAAGCAATGACGATAGAGAATGCGGTTTTCAGACGGACTGAATTGCTGTTGGGCACTGACGTTGTGGAACACATCAGCAAGCAGCGGGTCATCATCTTCGGAGTGGGAGGCGTAGGTTCATGGTGTGCCGAGGGACTGGTGCGCTCTGGCATACGTTATCTGACCATAGTAGATAGCGACAGGGTGTGCATCACCAACATCAACCGACAGCTCATGGCAACGACCGAAACGATTGGCCAGGTGAAGGTGGATGCCTTGAAAAAACGTTTGCTCACCATCAATCCCTCTGCTGAAATCAATGCCATGCAGAAAGTCTTCACGGAAGAGACTGCACAGGATTTTCATCTGGAGGAATACGATTACATCATTGATGCCATCGATTCGCTGAAAGACAAGGCACTGCTCATAGAACTGGCGTGCCAGACCCATGCGAGGTTCTTCTCCTCGATGGGCGCAGCCCTCAAACTCGACCCGACAAAAATACAGGTGGCAGAGTTCTGGAAGGTAAAGGGGGATCCGCTTGCACGGGCATTAAGAAACCGCTTCAAGAAGCAGAAACGCTTCCCGAAGCGGAAATTCCAATGTGTCTTCTCAGATGAACTGTTGGCCAACCGAGGACATGAGGCCACTTGTGGCACAGACCAGTGCGTTTGTGAGAAAAATCGTAAGTGTCTTGCGGATTCCGACGAACCCCATCCCGACTGGAACTCAAGAAAGGCGCAAATCAATGGCAGCCTTGTCCACATCACCGCCATTTTCGGATTCACCTTGGCGGGATTGGTGGTTAAGGATGCGACTATTTGAGGTCTTTCAACGTCCAGCTTGACTGCCAGGGGATTTCGATTCGCTTGCTTTTCTTGTCGGCTTTGAGTGGAAGCCAGATATAGCGGCTGTCGGCAAGGTCTTTCTTTTTCCACATGTCGAAGCAAGCTATGAACTGACCTTTCTTGGCATTCACTGGGATGACGTAGGTGCTCTGGCCATAGAAGGTCTTGTCGGCATCAGGACCTGTGCAGGGATCTCCAATCACTGTCCATTCGCCCATGATCTCATCTGCAACTGCCAGTTCCGCGCGGTTGGGATCCCAGCCTGTGCATCCGCTCGAAAGCATGTAGTACTTGCCGTCGAACTTGAAGACTGCTGGTGCCTCGCGGGCTTTGTCCACAAAACGGCGCACGAATGTGCCATCGGGACGTAGGTAGTCGTCGGTGAGGCGGTTGATGTGGAGCGTTTGGTTGTTCTCCGAAGAGCAGAACTGATAGGCGGTGCCGTCGTCATCCACAAAGAGGGTCTGGTCGCGGCTCATGCCGTCATTGGGACGAAAACTCTCGATGTACTTGAAAGGACCTACGGGGGAGTCGCTGACGGCTACGCCTGCACATGCCTTGGAGTAGTCGGCACTTTCGGCATGAACCCACATCACGAACTTCTTGGTCTTTTTGTTGTAGATGACTTTCGGACGCTCTATCACTTTCGACGGATGAAGGTCGCTCTCTGGATTGTCGGGCTCGGCCTTCAGCGCAAGTCCCTCGAACTTCCAGTTGAGCAGGTCCTTCGACGAATAGCAACTGACGCCACTGACGTCGGTCCGGTAGCATTCCCATGTGGCCCAGCTCGGGAGGATGGTCTTGCCCACCTTGTACTCTCCGTACATATACCACGTTCCCTTATACTTCATGAGTCCGGCACCATGGGCATTGATCATGTTGCCGTCGGTGTCTTTCCACACTTCCTTAGGAATGAAACTCTCGTTGCGGTTCTTCTGTGCGCTTGCTGTGCCAACGATGACGGTAAGCATCAGCATCATCAAAAACGATAATATCTTTTTCATTGTGTGATGAATTGATGAGGTCTTCTGTAAAATGTCTTTCAGGGAAAACTGAGGATGTCTTCATCCAAGTCTCAGCGATAAGTCCTGGCCACGGACAATCAATGTCGCAACACCTTCTTGCCGTTTGAAATGATGATTCCCTTATATCCCTGAGGTGCGGGCTGGCCATTCAGCAGGAACCATTCACGGTTTTCGTCGTTGCTTGGCATTGCCGTGTTCTGGATCCCAGAAGGTAATTGGCGCAGAAGGTAAACACGGGAGATCTTGATGGTGCCTGCATCGGCAGCCTGGAGAGCTACCTGGCTCACTGCACTTACGTCGTGACCGTCGAAGGTGCATTCGGCAGATTCAGCCCCTGCATTGACCCATACCTTGAGCTCTTCGTTTCCCTGGATGAATATCTGGGTGGCTATGGGAGTGGGCTCGGCAAACTCAAACACCAGCTTGGCATATTCCGACCAGTCGGCACAGCCCAGCCAGCAGGCTACGCCACCCCATTGCACGCCCTTGTAAACGAGAATACCGTTTTCGGAGGAAACGGTTTCACCGGCACTCTCATTCCAGCAATAGGTGAAACGGTTGGTCATGTCGATGGGTTGGGAGTAGTCGATCTCTGGCACTTCGTCCTCGTCGATGTCGGCTTCGATGCCCATTGTCTCGAGCATGGTCTTGGCATAGCACCGGCCTAATTTGCGATAGCCTTTCGAATCGAAGTGGAGGTTGTCGGCCTGCAGGGTGCAACCTACGGAAGATACGACATGGGCTGTGGAAATCATCTTTGGCAAGCGGTCAATCGTGTTGTTGGCACCGCTGCAAATGCCGTTTTGGTCGGCGCCGCCCACTTCACCGGCAATCAGTGGCACGTCTTCTGCTTTCAGGTTCAGTTCTGAGAGCAGGTTCTCATACACTTTCTTCACCTTCTGAAGCCAGGCGTCGTTGTAGGCGTCGCTCTCGCCTTGATGCAACAGGATGCCTTTGATCACACCACTCTTCTGTGCTTCCTTGGCGCATTCGATCAGACGCTGCAAGGGATTACCGCCGTAGGCGTTGACCGAATTGATCTGCCAATCCTCAGTCATTGAAGCAACGTAGGACTGCCAGCCGTCGGGGTCATACAAGTCAATCTTGATACCGCCGATGGCAACCACCACTACACCCACGCGCTTGTCTTCGCCGAGGTTGTCCACCATCGTACGGCC
>CAMOWU010000148.1 GCA_946628545.1 uncultured Bacteroides sp.
ACGATTCACTTCTGGATCACGGGCCAGCCTTCGGCGTCGAAGGTCATGGGACGGAGGACCATCTTGGATGCACCACGGTTGTTGCGGTCGTAACCGTGGGCGAGGAAGAGCCAATCATTTTCAGTGGCACCGGGAACACCCATCTGCTTCTTTGAGTATGCGGCATTGTGACCCACAGCCACAAAATCGTCGTCGCTGTCGTAGAGCAAGGTGCCTCCACCCTGGTCCATACGCCTGCCAGACTTGTCGATATATGGACCTGTGACTTTCTTGGATCGTCCGACCACCGTCTTGTAGTTGCTGTTGAGTCCCCGACAGCAGTAGTCGAAAGAAACGAAAAGATAGTAGTAGTCGCCATGATGAATGATGAAAGGCGCTTCGATGGAATTGTCGCGCGACTGAGGATAAGGGTCGTTGGCCTTTTTCTTGTACCTACGCGTGGCAATCGTTTTGAACTTCTTTGAAGCAGGAGTGTGCATATCGGGTTTGAGTTTCACCTGCTGTATGCCGCCCCAGAAAGATCCGAACGACAACCATGGTGTGCCATTCCCGTCGATGATGACGTTGGCGTCGATGGCATTGAAATTGGTCTTTCCTGGCACCGACTCCACCACCATTCCCTTATCGACCCAACCGAAGTCGGGCGAAGAGGGGTCGAGCGTCTTGGTCACCGCTTCTCCGATGGCAGAACGGTTCTTGCCAAAGCCTGAGCAGGAATAATAGAGGTGCCACATCCCGTCCTCACCCTTGATGACATCGGGTGCCCAGGTATGTCCACGATAAGTGGGAATGGAATCCACCGCCCACTGTGGAGTCTCGGAGAGCACAGGCCGTTCCATTTGCCATGTCTTCAGGTCGGCACTCGACATCACACTTACCCGCATCCCAGTTGCGAAAACATAATACCGTCCATTCTCGTAGGCCATCACGGGGTCGTGGACTCCAGGATTGTGTTCATCAAAGAAGTTGCGGCGTCGATTGGGTGCTTGGTTCTCATTCTGCGCCACTACGCATTGATTAGAGGCAAGCAACATAAGTAGCAGTGAATAAATAAATGTTTTTTTCATTGTAATAACATATAATGTGGGTTTAACATGAAAAAATCGTTATAACGCTATTTCGTTATCACGTTATAACGATTTTTTTATTGTAGAAAATCGATTCCGCTTTACTTATGTTTCTGTTCTCTTGGAAGAGATTTCAGTTCGCCTCGGATGAAGATACGCGACATTCCCTCCTTGGCGTTGCTGAAGACCTGAATGCCTTTCATGATACGTCCGGGTCGGTTGCCTGTTCCGTCGTACTTGACGGTGATGTAGCCAGTACCACCTGGAGAGATGGGGTCTTTGGTGTAATCAGCAGTGGTACATCCGCAACTGGTCTTCACCTGGTTGATGATGAGTTTGGACTTTCCCACATTGGTGAACTTAAAGACACACGTCACCTGTGGATCGTCGGGATTGAGTTCACCGAAATCGATGGTCGTCTTCTCGAATTTCAACACAGGAAATTTCTTGGCGTTGGCCTCGATGCCAAACATGAGGCATAAGAGTGAGAGAATCAGTAAAGTCTTTTTTGTCATAGTTTTCTGTCTTTTTTATTTTTAAGATTTCCTAGGAGTTCCTAGGATTGCCTAGGATTGCCTAGGATTGCCTAGGGTTGCCTAGGGTTTCCTATGGCTTCCTATTTCACATAATCATAGAACCACCAGTAGGTGTCGCCGAAGTGGCGTCGGAGATAGTTCTTGCGCTCGACGGCATCTTTGTGGCTATCGCGTAGTTTGCAATATTCCTTGTATTGCCGCTCTGTTTCCTCATCGATGTAATCCACAAGATGGTGCTGGGCAAGAAATGCCGCCTCACGATAAGCCACCGGCAGGTCGGAATATTTGCTTGTGATGGAATCGGAGAAGATGTACATGGACATGAGGCTGTCGGCAAACACACTCAGGTTCTTGTTGAGCAGCAGCGTGCAAAGATAATAGTCGTTGATGCGCTGTGTGTCCTTACGTTTGAGCGTGTCGGTGGCCATCATGGCCCTGAGGTAACTGCCACAGCTGTGTATGGAGTTGCCGCTTTTGGCACCGAGGTCGTAGCAGATGTCTTGATACGTGAACCTGCGATGACTCATAGAATCGCCAATCAAGATGAGTTCTTTCCCCACACTGTCCAGAGGATAGCTGAAGAGGAGATTGCCCAGTTCCCCTTCCTTAGAGAGTGCGAATGCCCTCAGTTCAGTGAGCCGCGGTGAAGTGGCGAGCGATTGCGCTCCCACTTCAGCGGCTTCCTGATACTTGCCTTCCATAATCAGTGTTTCAGCCTTGAGTTCATAATGATAGACATCATTCGTGCCCTGAATACTTGCCGAGACAGCGATCATCGCAGCCATGGTCAGATAGTTGGGCCAGAGAAACGTGGCCATGGTGGAATCAGCGTCGTCGCTGTTCTCGGGTGCCACACTCGACAAAATGACCATCAATATGGCGAAGACGACCATGAGGACGGGATAGATCCAGGTCCAGTTGCCGAATGAGAAGTCGTCGAGTATCCGGGTGTTGATGTCGGTCAGGACTGTCAGCGTGAGAAACGACGGGAAGAAGGTCAGTGCATACCAGCGATTGGGCACCCGTGTGATGAGATTCACAATCCACTGCATGAGATAGAGCACCGCCGTGATGATGATGGCTCCGATCAATTGGTGGTAGGTTGTCACTCCTTTTGAGAACACGAACTGTGCCTCTGCCAACAGGTCGCCCTGAATGCGGTAGAGGTAGAAGAAGGTGTAGAGGATGAACAGCACAGAGAGCGTGAACCTGATCACTCCGCGCGTCCGCTCTGGAACTGGGTTGTTGTAATTCATTGCTTACTCGTCTTTGCTCTTTCTCAGCACCACAGCACTACGAGCGGGAATATAAAGCTTCAGCCAGCCTTTGCCATCCTTCTCGTAGATGGGGTCGTAATTGGTGAAGTGGCGTATGGAATCATCGGCAAGGTCGTTGCCTCCATAGAGACTGGAGTCGGTATTGAGCACCACGTCGTATCCACCCTGCGGCACGATGAATCCATAGTCGGTGTAGGAGTTGGTGGGACTGAAGTTGAAGACGAAGAGCAGATCACCGCGGAAGAAAGCGAGAATCTGGTCGCCATCGTTGTGCCACACCTCCACCACGGGAGTCTTTTGGAAGTTCTTCTCACCACCTACGAGCTTGATCATCGCCTCGTCGAAGTCGCCGAGATAGTGGTAGCACAGCTCATGGTTATCGACGAGGTTCCACTGACGACGCGCATATTTATGGCTCCATCCATTGCCTTCGCGTGGGAAGTCAATCCATTCGGGATGACCAAATTCGTTGCCCATGAAGTTGAGGTAACCACCATTGATGGTTGAGAGAGTGAGCAGTCGTATCATCTTATGGAGAGCGATGCCACGGCTGACGGTCAGGTTCTCATCGCCTTTCTTGAAGTGCCAGTACATGTCGGCATCGATGAGTCGGAAGATGATGGTCTTGTCGCCCACAAGTGCCTGGTCGTGGCTCTCGGCGTAACTGATGGTTTTCTCGTCGGCACGTCGGTTGGTGGTCTCCCAGAACATGGAGCTGGGTTTCCAGTTCTCGTCGCTCTGTTCCTTGATGGTCTTGATCCAGTAGTCGGGGATATTCATGGCCATGCGGTAGTCGAATCCATATCCGCCGTCCTTGAAAGGCGCTGCCAGTCCTGGCATTCCCGACACTTCCTCAGCGATGGTGATGGCCTTGGGCTTGACCTCGTGGATGAGCAGGTTGGCGAGCGTAAGGTAGCAGATGGCGTTGTCGTCCTCATGTCCGTTGAAATAGTCGCCGTATCCACAGAAGGCCTCTCCCAATCCGTGGCTGTAGTAGAGCATGGAAGTGACGCCATCGAATCGATAACCGTCGAAGTGGAATTCCTCGAGCCAGTACTTGCAGTTGGAGAGCAGGAAGTGGATCACCTCGTTCTTACCATAGTCGAAGCAGAGCGAGTCCCATGCCGGATGCTCGCGACGGTCGCCTTGGTAGAAATACTGGCAGGGGTCGCCTGCAAAGTTGCCCAGTCCCTCGTTCTCGTTCTTCACGGCATGTGAATGCACGATGTCCATGATGACGGCGAGTCCCATGGCGTGTGCCTCATCCACCAGTTGCTTCAGTTCCTCGGGTGTGCCGAATCGGCTGGAAGGCGCGAAGAAATTGCTCACATGGTAACCGAAACTGCCGTAGTAGGGATGTTCGGCAATGGCCATGATCTGGATGCAGTTGTAGCCTTCCTTCTTGATGCGTGGCAACACGTTCTCGCGGAATTCATTGTATGTACCCACCTTCTCTGCATCCTGAGCCATACCGATATGGCACTCATAGATGAGCAGTGGCGAGGTGTTGGGTTTGAAGTTCTTCTTCTTGAAAACGTAGGGTTCTTCAGGTGCCCACACCTGAGCGGAGAAGACCTTCGTGTTGTCGTCTTGCACCACTCGGTTGATCCATGCAGGAATACGCTCTCCCCAGCCTCCATTCCAGTGAACGTGGAGTTTGAAGAGGTCGCCATGCTTCATGGCCTGAGGCTTGAGTTTGATTTCCCAGTTGCCGTTGTCGAGTCGTTTCATCTTGTACTGAGGCAACTCGCTCCAGTTGTTGAAGTCGCCCACAAGATAGATCTCTGTGGCATTGGGTGCCCATTCTCTCAAGACCCAACCACCCTTTTCGGTGCGGTGGAGTCCGAAGTACATATATCCAGAAGCGAAGTCGCTGAGGGTCTGCTTGCCCCCTTGAGTGAGTTCGCCCAACTTGTCGATCACATGCTGATGACGTCCGTTGATGGCGTCGGAAAAAGGCTCGAGCCACCCATCGCGCTTCACAATTCCGAGTTGATTGCTCACCGCTTTCTTAGCGGTAGTCTTTGCTTCTTTTTTTGGCATAATATTTGATTTTTGGCGAAAAGATGATTTTCAAATTGATTGATTTGGATGCTGAAATCCTTCAAGACCTTAGGGACCTTAAAGACTTTAAAGACTTTAAAGACTTTAAGCCATTGCTGGGCAGCCTTCCACTAAGCCTTCACCTTGAAGATGATTTTCTGGATAGACTTTTCCTCTGAGATGCATGGTGCATGTCCATCCTGTGGGAAGAAGATGGCGAAACTGCCAGGTTCCACGGTGATGTACTGCGATGGTGTGGCATCATAGAAACTGATGTCTTTCTTTGCATCGTACTCAGCCTCAGGCAGGTCCTTTCTGGGTATATAGCCCATGGTTTCAGCGCAACTGATCGGTATCTGAATATCAATCATGCAGTTGTGGGTTTCCAGCTTTGCTTCCTCCTTGGTCTTACCTTTAGCGAGACTGAAATTGACGAAGAGGTCATCACCCTTGAGGATTTCCTTTCCTGGTTCTTTTTTGGCCAGGTCGTTGTTGCGTATGAACTCCAGCACGTCGGCGAACAAAGGGTTCAGCGACACGTACTTCTCAAAATTGTCTAATGAATCTAATACCATAAAACGTAGATTTTTATAGGTTGGTACAAAGTGTTTTTATCAGTTTTGATCGAATGAGCATTCTTTTTTACACTCATCGATGATTGTTAACAATTGGTCGTGTAGTAGTCCATTGGTGGAAAGCACTCTGCTGCCATCCATCCAAGCGGTTCCTCCATTGAAGTCGGTTGTCTTGCCTCCCGCTTGCTGGAGGATGATGCTCCCTGCTCCGATGTCCCAGGGTCCGAGAAAGGCTTCTATGCGCGCCTCGAAGCGTCCGGCAGCAATATAGCAGGTCTCTGCCGCAGCCGACCCCATGAGTCGCAGTCCACCTACCCTGCCATAAAGCCTTTGTACGAGTTGTGTGGCCAAAGGTCTGTATCGCTCTGCATCGTAGGGGAATCCAAGTTCGATAAAGGCACTGTCGAGGTCACCGACATCCGACACATGGATTTCCTCACCGTTGAGGTAAGCCTTGCTGTGCTTGTGTGCCCAGAAGAGTTCGTTGCGCGTGCATTCATAGACCACTCCGAGCATCATGCCTTCCTTGTCCCTAAGCCCGATGCTGACGCAGAAAGGAGCATTGTTGTGTATGAAATTGGTGGTGCCGTCGAGCGGGTCAACGAGCCAGCAGCACTTTTCGTCATGCAGCGACACCGTTCCTTCCTCAGCAATGAATCCCGCTTCGGGAAGTATGCGCTTCAGTCTGTTGATGATGAGCGCTTCCGACTGTTTATCGACGTAACTCACATAGTCGTGCGCCCTTTTGCTTTCCACCATTTCCCGATGGAATGTCTTGCGTTGTTGGAGCAAGAAGTCACCAGCCTCTTGCGCCACATCTCTCACCTGTTGGGTCAGGCTCTCCAGATCCATCATTTCTCCTCGCTGAATTCTATGCGTCCCATACGATAAACGCCTTTTCGGATGATGCTGCCATTGCGGTTCTTCTCCACGAAAGCGCCATCGCGTATATCATTAACGTATGTTCCTTCGAATCGCAGTCCTTCAGCATTCTCCTCGATGAACTTGCCGTTTTTCATGCCGTCCTTGAAGTTGCCTTTGAACTTGCTGCCGTCCTTGGTGCGAAGCACACCTTCACCGTTCATTTCGTCGTGTGCCCAGAATCCGTCATAGACTTCACCGTCAGCACCCGTGTATTTGCCTCTTCCTGCACGTTCGTCGTTGGCCCAGTCTCCTTCATACTTCGATCCGTCGGCCCAGTGGAAGACACCATGACCGTCCATCAGTCCATTCTTGAATCCTCCGATGTACTTGCTGTTGTCGTTGTAGGTGAAGATGCCCTGACCGGTGCGTTCATCGTTATGGTAGTCGCCTTCAAACTTGTCGCCGTTGGCGTATTCGTAGATGCCCTTACCCTCGCGCTTGTCGTCTTTCCAGTTGCCGCGGTAGATGTCGCCAGTGGAATAGGTGTAGATGCCGTATCCGTCGCGCTTGTTGTCCTTCATGGTGCCTGAGTAGCTGTTGCCGTCGGCCCAACTGTAGAATCCCTTTCCGTTCTGCTTGTCGTTGCGCCATTCTCCATCGTAGAAGACTCCATTGGCAAAGGTGTATTTACCCTTGCCATGTCTCTTGTCCTGCACCCATTCGCCTTCATACTTGTCGCCGTTGTAGTAGTACATGGTGCCTTCTCCCTGTTGGTAGTCGGTGTACCAAAGTCCGTCGTAGCGGTTGTTGTTGGCGAAGTAGTAAACTCCGTTGCCGTGCTGGTGGTCCTGATACCAGTCTCCCTCATACTTCTCGCCATCGGTGAAGGTATAGACGCCATAGCCCTGTCGTTTGCCCTTGACGTAGTTGCCTTCGTAGATGTCGCCGGTGCGGAAAGTGGTCTTTCCCTTACCTGAAGGTTTGCCTCCAGACAGTTCGCCGTAGTAGGTTGCACCGTCCTTGAAAGTGTAGCTGCCGATAGTGATTTTCTGTGCGTATGAAGTGGATATCGAGGTGATAAAAAACAATCCTGTGTATATATATTTGCGTAAATTCATTGTCTCGTGATTAAAAATTCATACAAATATACAAATAATCCTTCATACTTGCAAACAGATTAAAGGTATTTATAAAAAATTAAGCATTTTGGCGCTGAGTGGTGTTTATTCACACCGTGACCCTTCTGGGGTCGCTTCGCTCAAAATT
>CAMOWU010000149.1 GCA_946628545.1 uncultured Bacteroides sp.
GTCCGATGCAGGGTGCGATGATGGCTTCATAGAAGGTGCATCCCAGGAGGTAGCGACCCATGTAGAGGTCGATGTGGAGGTCGTCGCGCGTCAACTCGCCTTCAGTCTTCAGGGCATCCACGTTGCGGGCGTTCTGCACGGCAGTGCCACAAGGGATGATCACGTCGATGGTCAACTGCTTGTAACTTGACTGGATTTCATCAGTCCTGTCAGTTTACTTGAACAAGTCTTTTAGGGTTACCGTATTTTGGAAAACATTGCTATACTGATTGTTGGCCAATCCGAATGTGGTGACAAGGACAGGGTGTATTGCCATCCGAATATTGTTGGCGGCTCGGAATGCCCGCACTCGTCTTTCCATGTCATCATAATCCTTTTTCTTCATGGAATAATCACCATCATAGAATTTCATCTCAAATATGTTGACTACTTTGTCTGCCCTTTTTATAATGAGGTCTATCTGTGCCTTTTCTTCTGCGGCATGGGGAGTTGTCCATGAATACACTTCGGTAAGAACACCTGAGATACCGAGTGCTTGTTCTATTTGCTTGTGATGGTTCAGACACAGTTGCTCAAAAGCCAATCCTGCCCAGGTATCGTGCTGACGGGTACCTATCTGATATTGCCAGAATGGTTTGTCAGTTCCTCCATACTTCTTGATGAACTTGTAGTAAAAAAGCGAGAATGGATCTATCAGCTGGTATAGGCCCATCTTTGACTTGTTGCCATAGCTGTGATAGTAGCGGATAAAGTCACAATCGATAAGCTCTTGCAGGATTGTCGTGAAAACACCACCGCTTTCCATCTTTGTAGCCTTTATCAATTCATCCCTTGACAGTCCCTTATTCTTTGAACTCAAAGCAGAAATAACTTTAACATAGTTCTCAGATTTATCGAACAAAGAGGCATACAGGGCATTGAACTCATCATCAAGCCGACCTTTCTCTGCAAAGAACATTTCATCCACATTCTGCGACAAGCTGGCTCCGCGCCGGATGTTCTTCAGATAGAAGGGTATTCCTCCCATTATCATATAGCACTCAGCTATCTCTTTGTCCTCCATCAATATTCCACGGCTGTTAAGGTACTGTTTGCACTCAGCCAAGGTAAACGGACGAATGTATAGTTTCTGTGTCACCCTATTATGAAGTCCTCCTCTGTTCTTCAGTATCTTCTTCGTTATCCATGAAGTAGCGGAACCGCACACAATCAGAACGATGTCATTCTGTGTAACGGCCCAGTCGTTCCAAAAGTGTTCCAAGGCAGAGACAAGATTGCCTCCTCTGGAGTCCATCCAAGGTAATTCGTCAATGAATATGACACGCTTTCCATCTGTCTGCATTGTTTCTAACAAATCTCGTAGCTCATCAAAAGCCTCATACCATGTACGTGGCTTTGTGTATTTTTTGCCATTGGCATACCTGTTGAGTGATGTTGTAAAGTTTGCCAGTTGCTCGCGTTTCCCCTTCATGGCAAGACCTGTCAATTTGAAGGCGTACTTGTCATGAAAGTAGGTGTTGACAAGAAAGGTCTTGCCCACTCGCCTGCGGCCATATACGACAACGAACTCCGCTTCCTTGGATGAAACGATTGTCTCCAAGTATTTGATTTCGTTTTCACGACCAATCAAAGTGTCTTGTACTTGCTCCATATCAAATGCCTTTTTGGTGGTGCAAAAGTAATATTAATTATTGGATTCGCAAAGAAAATTTGCAAACTTTCCAGCCAAAAGTGAATTATTTATGATGGATTTGGCTGTAAAGTGTGCAAAATTTACGGTTTTGAACCAACAATGAACATAGAAATAGAATATGCTTATGTGCGACGGAGAAAAAGAAGAAAGTTGTCGAGTGTGAAAACCATACATGCGGCACCCCAGGTCACCTCTTCTACTGATTGATCTGAGGCAGTTCCGACACGCTCCAGTTGTTGGCGACGGCCAGTTTGGCGCAGTCTTGCAGCAGTCGGCGGTTGGAGTTGTTGACTTGGTTGGGTGTGCCGCTCTTGCCCAGGATGGTGATGTCGTTGAGGATGTTGCGTCCGATGCAGGGTGCGATGATGGCTTCATAGAAGGTGCATCCCAGGAGGTAGCGCCCCATGTAGAGGTCGATATGGTGGTCGTCGCGCGTCAGTTCCTTCTCGGTCTTCAGGGCATCCACGTTGCGGGCGTTCTGCACGGCAGTGCCACATGGAATGATCACGTCGATGCCCGAACGCGCCTTCATCTTCTTGCAGGAGGCCACGATGCTGTTGTACATGCCTTCAGGGTTCTTGTATCGGCTGATGTTCTTGTTTTTCGACGAGTAAGCCCATGTCTGGTTGAAGGCGAAGGTGGTGCGCGAACTCAGCGTGTAAAGTTTGTAGGCCTGTATCAACTTCGAGAGCCATGGTTCGTAGCTGTCGTAGTTGCCCGCCTCCTGTGAGACCTGCTGGAAGACCACGATGTCGAAGGTGTAGGTGCTGATCACCTCGTTGAGACTGATGCTGTTGGTGATCTTGCGTTCGCCCAGGTAGTTGTAGTTGTAGAGTTCATACACCTTCTTGTTGCCCAAGAAGTGTTCATAGTGCTGCTGCATGGAGCATCCGCCTTTGTAGAGCACATAGACGTTGACATTCGATACGCCCAGTGAGGACAGGATGGAAGGCAGTGCGCTGCTGGTGTCGATGGAGAAGGAATTGCCGATGAAGAGGATGTCGAGTTTCACGGGCATGTAGGGCAGTGGTGGGTTGCAGAAGTAGCCCACTTCCTGTGCCAGGGTGCTTTGGATGGGCAATAATGCCAGCATGAGCGGTGCGATAAATCGCTTGAGTTTGGATTTGAGATTCATGTCTTTGTTTTTTCCTTTCTTGTTGTTATAAAAGCAAGCCCGCAGGACTTACGGGAGGTCAGTGTGTCCTGCGGGCTCCTATATTGCAATTTATTGATTGACTGTGGCGGACGCGACACGTCGCGTCCCTACGTGTGATTTACTTGTTGATTGAGTGTGGCGGACGCGACACGTCGCGTCCCTACATGTGATTTACTTGTTGATTGAGTGTGGCGGACGCGACACGTCGCGTCCCTACATGTGAATCAGTTAATGGTTACTTGATGATGAATTTCACACCACAGGTGTTGTCTTCCTCATCGGTGGCTTTGGCGATATAGACGCCTGGCTGCAGTCCCGACACCTCTACCAGTGCGCGTCGGTCGGTGAAGCTCACCTTGTCGGTCATCACGGTCTGGCCCGCCATGTTGTAGATGGTCACGTCGGCCTGTCGGGTGTCGTCGCTCTTGATGAGGAGTGCGCTTGGGGCGTTGAAGTAGATGCGCAGTCCGTTGTTGCTGGCCAGGATCACGTCCTTGACGTCAACCAACTGCTGCTTGTTCTCCAGTTGCTGCACATAGCTTGACAGCACGTTCGACTTGCCAAAGGTAGGCACGGTCATGAGATAGAGGTTGTTGCTGCCGTCGGGGTAGCGTCCCACGGTGCTGTTGCCGTCGTGTGCGGGGTAGGTCAGTTGGTCGGTCCAGTTGCCGTCGGCCGATTGGAAGGTGACGGTGCCTCCCTCGGCTGCCAGTTTGAAGGTGGCGTGGAGTTCGTCTTGTGTCACCAGGTTGTCGCACCAGATGGTGAGGTAGCCATGTGCCGGCACGATGGTGCTCACTTGGCTGTCGCCCTTGGTGATGCGGTACTTCTGTGGCTTCTTGACGTTGTCGCTCAGGTACATACCCTCCACGTTGATGTCGTCGTCGGTGGTGTTGTAGAGTTCCACCCAGTCGTTTTTCTTGAAGTACTCGTTCACGTAGATGCTGTTGGCAGCGCTCACCTCGTTCACGCGGATAGGCATGATGGAGTCGGCCTGGCGCTCCTCGTCGCTGATGGATGTGAAGCAAGCCATGAGGCTGAGGTTGTTGTCGAGGTCGATTTCCTCATCGGTGGAGTAGTAGTCGTCGTCTTCTGTGGCCACCCTGCTGAGGCTGAGGTCGGCGTCGAACCAGGAGTCTGTCGAGTTGCCGGCGTTGTTGTGCACCTCCACGGCAAGCAGGTTGCTTCCGCGCTTGAAGAGCGTCGGGTCGAGTTGGATGGTGCCTTCCGGATTCTCGTCGTTGTACTTCGAAGCGTAGGTGCTGAAGGTGGCTTTTCCTGAAGGCATGTTGTAGCGACCTGCTTCCTGTCCGTTGACATAGACGATGAAGCCGTCATCCACAGTATAGTTCATCTCGACGATGTCGTTGGCATCGGGTGCCTCGGAGAGGTAGAAGCTGCGGCGGAAGTAGAGAGTCGGGTTCTTGTTGTTGCTGTTGTTGCCATAGCTCAGGCGGGTCACGAACTTCGACGCGTCGTTGCCATAGCCCAGAGGTGCGGTGCCTGAGCTCCACTGGGTGTCGCGGTAGTCAGAGCTGTACCAAGTGATGTTGTCGAGCGAACCCTGGTCGTAGTATTTCCAGGTAGTGCCTTTAGCGAAGATGTTGCTGCTCACGCGGTTGCCGGTGCTGGTCTTCCATCCCAGGAATTTCATTCCTCCAGGAGCGGCGGCTCTGATCTTCATGGGTTTG
The DNA here is from genome assembly GCA_946628545.1 of uncultured Bacteroides sp. Lineage (GTDB taxonomy): Bacteria > Bacteroidota > Bacteroidia > Bacteroidales > Bacteroidaceae > RUG11857. The sequence goes on from CAMOWU010000149.1 coordinate 4,541, forward strand.
AACAACTTGCCCTTGAAGTAGTTGGTGGGTACCTGTATGTCGTTGATGAAGATGCGTCCGTTGCTGTTGTTCACGCTCAGCGTCACCGTTATCGGTGTCTCGGTGTACATGTTCAGCTTGCTGTAAGCCTTCATGTTGGTGATGGCGTTGTTCAGGCGGTTGTTGAAGTTGGTCTTCATTTGGTTGGCAGAGTTGTTGGGCGACCCTCCCTCGATGCGCATCATGTCGGCGACATTGTTGACCATCTCGTCGATGATCTTGGTGCATCGTGAGGCTTCGAAGACGCTTCCTCCCATGATGCAGTAGGTGTCGATGAGTCGTTTGCGGAAGTCCTCGTTGTCGAGCATGTTGACAAAGAGCGGTCCGAAGCGTTGTCCGTTCTTGGTGGCGGTGGCCAGCGAGGTCCATGCGTTGGATAGGCTGAAGGCTGCGTCGGTGTCGAACATCACAAAGCGGTAGCGTCCGTTGTTGCGGTTGCGGAATCCCTTGATGTTGTTGCTGTTGGCAGCCCAGTCGTTGGATGCTAAGTAGAGTTCGGCCGCCAGGTAGTTGATGTACTCGTCGATGTCGAGCATGGTCTTGATGGAGTCGTAGATCTCAGGGTCGGCGACGCTCTGCGAAAGTTCCATGATGCGCTCGATGACGATGTCGTCGCCGCAGTTCTGGATATAACCGGAGTCGGGGTCGAACTTGAACTGGTCGATCTCGTCCTCATCCCATCCGTAGTTGGAATAGACATAGTCTTTGTTGTTGAGTTCGCGGAGGTTGAGCAGTCCGATGAACTGTCCGTTGATGTATTCCATCACGGGCTGGTAGTCCTGTGCGTCGATGTCGATGCCAGAGAGCAGTGTGATGCGGCTGACAGCTGCGTCCTTGATGCGGCAGCTGGTGTCGTTGCCTCCGTTGCGCATTTTCATGGCTTTGGTCTTCAGGTTCTTCTTGATGGGGAAGAACTGGTAGTCGAGGCTGTTGATGCCGTATTTCTTCTTGGCCTTGGCCTTGATGGTGTGGGGTGTCCATGCGCGGCTCCAGCCTCCTGCCATGGAGAGATCGACTTCCTGGTTGAGCACCATCTGGTTGTCGGGGGTGATGTACTGGATGTTGCCTGCGCGGTCCCAGTCCATGTTCCAGTTGCAGGGCGAGCTTTGTCCGTAGCCAGGCTTGCCGTTGTTGCCTCGAACCATGATGCCGGTGTGGTCGCCGTAGAGGTCGTCGTAGTTGGCTGTGATGGATATCACGGGCAGTGTGAAGGTGTTGCCGTCGCCCAGGTAGGAGCGTGTCACCACATCGCTGGGGAGGTAGCCGTCGCGGAAGAGTCGGAACTTGTAGTTCTGGTTGCCGTAGATGGTGAAGGTGCCAGTGGTGCTGGTCTCGCCGTTGGTCAAGGTTGGTGTGCTGCCGTCGTCGGTGAAGCGGAGAGTGGCTCCCTCGGGGATGTTCACCACCACCTGCAGGCTTCCGGTGAAGATTTGTCCGTCCTTATCCACCACGGGTGCAGGTAGTTGCTGCATGGCGTAGGCGTTGCCGTTGTTGGTGGTTCCAGGTGTGGGGGTGCCGGTGAAGCTCCATTCGTCGCCTCCGTCGGTGGTGCGTGCGTAGGCGATGCGCTGCTTGGAGGCAGGATAGTCTTGCTGCATCACCAGTTTGCCATCGGAGTCGCTCAGGTAGAGTGTGCCTCCGTCGCAGTCGAGAGTGAATGTGGCGTTGGTCTGTTTGATATCAGAGTGGTCGAACCAGATCACCTTGTGGCCTCCGGCTGGTACTGCACCCATGTTTCGGGGCATGCGCCATTTCTTCAGGTTGTCGGGGTCGTCGCTCAGGTAGCAGCTGTTGAGTCCGGCGGCGCGGTTGCTGATGTTGTAGAGTTCGATCCATCCGCCGTAGTTGGTCGAGGGGTCGAGGAACTGGTCGAGGTTGGACGACATCACCTCGTTGACCACCAGTTGGTTGGCGTAGAGGCCTGGGTTGGTCACACGCACTTGGCATGTGGCTTTCACGTTGCCGCCGTCGGTGGAGGTGGCGGTGATGGTGGTGGTGCCTTGTGCCAGACAGGTGATCTTTCCTGTGTCATCTACGGTGGCGACGCGGGTGTTGCTGCTGGTCCAAGCCATCGTCTTGATGGTGGCGTCGGCGGGTGTCACGCTATAGTTGAGGTAAGCCTGGTCGCCTACATTGAGATCGACAGGTGAGGGAGTGAAGGTGATGCCAGTGACGCGGGTCACGGTGCCGTAGTACTCCAACTTGAAGTTGTCGAAGATGCACCAGTTGTTGGAATTGAAGGTCTCATTGATCAAACCCATCATCAAGCTGCCATCGGTGATGTCGAACTCCATGGTGTTCCAGTAGGCTCCTTGGTCGAAAGCCACTCGGGCGCTCTCCATCGAGTTGGGGAAGTACTTGGTCGTTCCCTGGTCCCACCAGCCCCAGCCGCCGCTGACGTAAGACCAGCATCCATCGACGTATTCGGGCAACTCATAGACGTAGGGACTCACCAGTGTCTGTCGGGTGTCGTTGGCGTACATGAATGCTGTGATGTCCTCGTAACCGTTGGCGTAGGCATCGTAGCTCGAATTGTTGTCGGCTGTGCGGAAATAAGCCTGCACGCTCATGCGGTAATGACCGTTGGGGATGTCCTCAATGGTTTGGTAGAGGTCGAATGTGCCGTTCCAGAACTCCATGCATTCCACTCTTAAGGTCTGGGAACTGGCGTTGCTCCACCATGTCCAACCGTCGGACCTGTTGTTGTCGAAACCGGGATTCTCGATGTACTCTTTCGTCACGTCTATCCATGCCTTGTTATCTTGTGCCTGTGCGCCAAGTGTGAGCATCAAACTGGACAGTGTGATGAGAAATGATGTTTTTTTCATCTTGTTTTGATGGGTTTTAGTTATAGGTTACCTAAGCTTTTTACCTTATTTATGCAAATTGACTGCAAAGTTACGACATTTCTCACTTATTCATGTCGTTTTTTCCAACTATTTAAAAATATTGTTTCAATATGACAAAAGGTTGTTACAATGGTGGGAAGGTGGAGGCTGCAAAGAATCACTGCCTG
>CAMOWU010000150.1 GCA_946628545.1 uncultured Bacteroides sp.
AACTCCCCGCCCCTGCAAGGGGAGGGGTGCCTGAAAGGCGGGGTGGGGTCTGAAAGGCGATTATACCCCACCCCTGCCCCTCCCCTTAGATGGGAGGGGAGTTGGACTCCCCGCCCCTGCAAGGGGAGGGGTGCCTGAAAGGCGGGGTGGGGTCTGAAAGGCGATTATACCCCACCCCTGCCCCTCCCCTTAGATGGGAGGGGAGTTGAGAAGAATCAATAAACAAAAAAAACATAACGATGAAAATACGTACGATTACATTAGTGTTTGCCCTTGGTAGCCTATCAGTGGCAAACGCACAGCAAGAGCCAGTTTTGGACATGGAAAACGGAGTGACCCCCATTGCCGACAACCGTGGTTTCACTCTCCAGTCCAACGACGGCAAGTTTATCTTCAAGCCCTACATGTACCTATCGACGACCGGCAATTTCAACTGGTACGACGATGAGGGATTGGACAAGGCCTACAACCAGGACAACGTTGCCAACTCAGGCTTTGCCATCCCATACGCCATCTTAGGTTTCACGGGCAAGGCTTTCGGCCTGATCGACTACAACATCAGCATCAACGCCGCCGCTTCGGGTGGCAACATCCTGCAGCAGGCATGGATCGACTATGCGGTGAATCCGGCATTGCGCTTCCGTGTGGGTAAGTTCAAGACCCCCTTCACCCACGCTTACCTGACGACCCTTGGCGAGACTCTGTTTCCCAGTGTTCCGATGTCGTTGACCAGCACCACAATCATGCCCTACGTTCTGAACGCAGTCACACCCACCATCGGCACTGGTTTTGACCTCGGTGTGGAGATGCACGGTTTGATCAAGAACAAATGGGGTTATGAAGTAGGATTGTTCAACGGTACAGGCTCTGGTGTGAACACAGCGACAAAGACGTTGAGCGACGACGACCACATTCCATCATTGCTTTATGCCGGCCGTTTCACCTTCCAGCCCAAAGGCGCCATGCCGATGACCCAAGGCAACAGCAAGATGCTCCATGAGGACAAGATGCTGATTGGTGTGTCGGCCAACTACAATGTGGAGAGCGAGAGTGAGAGTACCAACGACTTCCGTGCCGGATTGGAGTTCGCCTGGCTGAAGAACCGTTGGTATGTAGCCGCCGAGGGTTACTACATGCATGTGGATTTCACAAAGCGCCAGAAGATCAAGGACGACTTCAACTACTGGGGAGCCTATGCTCAGGTCGGTTACTTTGTAGCCCCTCAGTGGCAGATAGGTGCCCGCTACGACTTCATGGACCGCAACAGCAGCGGCAAAGACGGTATCTTGAACTCCCCTGCATGTGTGGTGAACTATTTCGTTCCAAAGACCAACATCAAGTTGAGCGCGATGTACCAGTACATCGGCCGTACGGACCACGACACCCAATTGGACCGCGACAACGACGACCTTGGCATCTCTACCCACAAGGCGATGGTGATGCTTCAATACGCATTCTAAAAAAAAAGTCTGTATCCAAAAAATCACAAAACAGACTATTAACACAATAAACAAGGATGAATAAACGTTTGAGTATCATTATATCCTGTGTATTGTCACTTGCCTTGCTGGTGGCGTGCGACGATGGCGACATCTACGAGAAGTCGATTGTCCATGACGGCAACGGTCGCACCGCTAAACTGACAGGTCATTTCAGCGGTCTTTCCAACTGGCCCACAAGCCACTACCTGGCATTGGCTGGTTTTGCCAAAGACAACGACTTTGCAGTGATATCCAAGATTGTTCCCTCCACGAGCGATGATGTTGACTTGGTGCTGAGCAACATCCCCGACAGCGTGGAGCGTGTTGAGTTGTGTGTGCTGAGCCGCCTGCGCAAGCGCATCTATACGTTGGTGAGCAAGAGCGGTGACGAGATTGTCACCTCCGACACCATTCTATTGAAAGGTTCAGGCGATGTGAGCATGTTCAACATCATCCAGGAGCAGGTGTTCAACACCACTTGCGTCAACTGCCATGGTGGCAGCAACTTCGCTGGTGCCGGCTTGTATCTGACCCCAGGGCTGAGTTATTCCGCCATGGTGGGCAAGCCCTCGGTGAAGTTGTCGGGCATCAACATCGTTGAGCCAGGCGATGCCTCGGGCAGCGCTCTCCACAAAGTGCTTCGCACCGACTCGACCAAGACCTGGCGCTACGACCACACATCTGAGATTGTGTCGCACGATGTGCTGAACCTGATCGACAGTTGGATCAGCAATGGTGCTGAAGAGCATTAAGAATCATCAAAGAAAAAAGAGATATGTTGAAGAAAGCAATCATAGCGGTTTATTTCCTTATCGTGTTCATCCTGGCTTTCGCCACCTTTTATGAGCAGCGGTATGGTACAGCTACCGCCAGCACAGCCATTTACCGTTCAGGCTGGTTCTGTGTGCTTTGGTCCGTTCTGGCAGTGCTGTCATTGGCCGGCATGCTTGCCCGTCGTTTGTGGCGTCGGCTTCCGGTCTGCCTTCTTCATGTCTCTTTTCTTGTGATCCTGTCGGGTGCCCTTTTGACCCATTTATTAGGTAAGGAGGGATATGTTCATCTCCGCAACGGCATTCCCGAGTCCAGCTATGTAGAAAAAGACAGCAAGAACTATCAGCAGTTGCCTTTTGTGCTTCGCCTGGACACCTTCCGCATAGAGACCTACGCCGGCACCAGTGCTCCCAGCGACTACGTGAGCGAGTTAACCTGTCTTCGCGATGGCCAAGCGCATGAACAAGCGGTCGTGTCGATGAACAAGATATACGTTTGCAATGGCTACCGCTTCTACCAGTCGTCTTTCGACCCCGACGGGCGTGGCACGTGGTTGAGCATGAACTACGACCCATGGGGCATGGGTGTGACCTACTTCGGCTACGCCTTGCTTGGTCTGAGCATAATCTGGACGCTGTTCTCCCGTAAGGAACGCTTCATGCAGTTGCTTCGCCACCCGTTGCTCCGTGGTGGGAGTTTCATGCTGTTGTTGCTCTTCAGCCAGTCGCTGTCTGCCGAGCGCAAAATACCGACCATCAATGAGGAGAAAGCCCGTGTGTTGTCGCGCGAACAGGTCATCTACAACGACCGTGTTGTTCCCTTCAACACTTTGGCCCGCGACTTTCTGGTGAAGATTTACCGCAAGCCCAGCTACAAAGGCCTGAGTGCCGAGCAAGTGGTGAGCGGTTGGACCTACAGTCCCGCCGACTGGAAGGACGAGCCTATGATCTACATCAAGAGCGGCGACTTGCGCCAGTTGCTTGGCATAGAAGGCAAGTATGCCCGCTTGACGGACCTGTTTGATGGTGAGGACTACAAACTGACCCCCTTGATCCAGCGCTACCAACGCCAGGACAAGATGGCCAAGGCCATAGAGGAAGTGGATGAGAAGGTAGGTTTGATCTTGATGCTGACCAATGGCACCTTGATCCGTCCCTTGCCCACCGACGGCAGTGTGGCCCGACTGAGCGACGCCAAGGTTGACGCAGAGTTGCTCTACAACCAGATTCCCTTCACGAAGTTGTTGTTCATGTTCAACTTGACAATGGGTTTCATCGGTTTCTTCCTGTTGCTGTTCTTGCCTTCGGGTCATGATGACCACTCTGCCAAGACGTCAAGACTGGTCAACAAGATTCTGGCCTTGCTTCTCTGCTTGTCGTTGTTGTTCCATCTGTTCGGTTATGTGCTTCGCTGGTACATCAGTGGCAGGATTCCCTTGGGCAATGGCTATGAGACGATGATTTTCATGGCACTGGTCCTGATGCTCCTTCCACTCCTGTTGTACAAGCGCTTTCCCTTCACCCTACCCTTTGGTTTTCTTCTCTCCGGCTTCACCCTATTGGTGGCTTACCTTGGCGAGATGAATCCTCAGATCACCCCCATGATGCCCGTGCTGAACTCACCGATTCTGAGTTCCCACGTGAGCATCATCATGATCGCCTATGCACTGCTGGCCTTCCTCTTGTTCAACGGTTTGTACTGCCTGTACCTGTTGTGGCAAGCCCATCGTGTAGGGTCGGCATCACAGATTGATGACAAGAAGAGCCATCAACTGTCGCAGAAAATCCAGCAACTGACCTTGTTGTCACGTCTTTTGCTTTATCCAGCGGTATTCTGTCTGTCGATAGGCATATTCTTGGGTGCGATCTGGGCCAATGTGTCGTGGGGAAACTACTGGAGTTGGGATCCGAAGGAGGTATGGGCATTGATCACTTTGATGGTGTATGGTGTAGCCTTCCACGACACGAGCCTGAAGTGGCTCCAACGTCCGCTGCTGTTCCACAGCTATCTGGTATTCGCTTTTTTAGTGGTGTTGATGACCTATTTTGGTGTCAATTACCTGTTGGGCGGCATGCATAGTTATGCCAATGCTTGATTATGTCAGGAAAAATTTTTACTTTTGCAGTCAAAATGTAGGGACGCGACGTGTCGCGTCCGCCAAGGCAGAATATAACCAAATGTAGGGACGCGACGTGTCGCGTCCGCCAAGACATAGTATAACCATAGCTATATAGAAATCAAATTCAAGTCGATGCAGTCAGAGTCTGTCATCGCAAAGATACAATCACACTTAAAATGACACGTAAAAAAATATGTTGGGATGAGATTGGCGTCAGTGCAGAACTGTCGTTGTTCAGTCAGCCCGAAAGTATAGAAGAAATACATTGCATCCTACATGTGGATCCGCGAGATGATGAATTTGCGGGTCAGTTGTCGCGTTTGAACGCTGGTCAGCAGCTCTTGGCGTCTTTACCCGAATTATCGGGAAGCCAAGCTGTCTTCAAGCGTTATTTTCTCAGCGACTCCACCAACCAGCGTCCTTTGATGGAAGAAGAAAACGACTGCTCCGTCTCTTATATCCAGCAGTCTCCCTTGGACGGAAGCCGTGTGGCATTGTGGACCTATTTTGTGAAAGGTGCCGAAGTGCGTACAGAAGGCGGCATGACGGTGGTGAGCCACAATGGCTACCGCCATTTCTGGAAGATGGGCATGCAGGAGCATAGTGGCGACAGCGAGCAGCAGACGCGTCGTTTGCTGGAGCGCTATGAAGAGGATTTACGTCAGTACGGCGCTACCCTTGCCGACAATTGCATCCGCACTTGGTTCTTTGTTCGTGATGTGGATAGCCACTATGCAGGCATGGTGAAAGCCCGTAGGGAGAACTTCATCGCCGAGGGTCTGACCGAAAAGACCCATTACATAGCCAGTACAGGCATCGGCGGCAGTCCATCCGACACTCGGGCGCTGATTCAATTGGGCACATACGCCATGACAGGGTTCGAGCCTTCGCAGCAACGCTATCTCTACGCACCAACCCATTTGAATCCCACCTACGAGTACGGTGTGACCTTCGAGCGTGGCACCTGTATGGAATATGGCGACCGCGCTCACGTCCTGATCAGCGGTACGGCGAGCATCAACAACAAAGGCGAGGTGATGTACGTAGGCGACATCAAGAAGCAGGCCGACCGCATGTGCGAGAATGTGGAGAAGTTGTTGGAGGAAGGCGGTGCGAGCTACGCCGACGTGATGCAGATTGTGGTATATCTTCGCGACATCGCCGACTACAAGTGTGTGAAGCAGTTGTTCGACACCCGTTTTCCCGACATTCCCACAGTGATCACGCTGGCTCCCGTTTGCCGCCCTACCTGGTTGATTGAGATGGAGTGTATAGCCATCGTTCCCAAGCAAAACGACAAATACCGCAACTTCTAAAAGTGAGTATAGCGAGTGTGAAAACAAGGAGATGGTGGGTATTTCCTACTAAGAAAGCGTTAGAAAAAGATGACAATCTACTCACTAAGACTTTGATTATCACTAAAAATGGGTATTGCTTAATTGACGAAAAGGTCGTAACTTTGCATCGTGAAAAAAACGACCATGTTTAAGCATAATCACACTCATAACTTTTAGAATTACGTAAACCATAAAATGTTAGACATGCAGGCTTCCCGAAGTGATTTCGCGAAGCCTGTATGCGTATTTGTATTCGAGACTGATACCCCACCCCTACCCATCCCCTTAAACCCAAATTGGTCATTAGAAGAAAGGTTGGAAAGCAGGACATGTGAAGCATGCGCCATGCGGACGAGGGTACGCAGGCATCCCTGCCTGCGACGCGTCTGGAGGACGCGCCATACGAATGATGATTTCCCGAATTATCGAACAACCCGATTAAGTGAGAGCAGAGCCCAGCTTGCTTGGCTATGCCGAGCGATAGGGTTGAAGGCAAAGTCAATTTGAGAATTGTTCTTTTGTACTAACACGAATTTACCGAATTGCTCGAATTGGCATGCTAAGCATGCTGCCATACATACCCCACGTTGCACAGTAGGAGGTTCGGCATTCCTGCCGAACACTATCATAAGCCTTTCTTGACGAACAGCATTAAAAGGCTTTCTATTTCAAATCTATTGTGCGGCAGGAATGCCGCACCTCCTACAATTGCGAATAGGCATGCTGAAGCATGCGGCCATGCGGATGAGGAAGCAATGATGGCTGGCCTTCATCATTCTTTGATTCGTGATGATTCTGACCGCTTTGCGGTCACTATATTCGTGAAATTTGCGAGATTCGTGTTCGCAAGAAAAAAACATGATAACGTAGTGTTTTCCTTATTTGAATTGGTCTTCTTTACGAGCACGAATATACCGAATGGCTCGAATTGGCATGCTAAAGCATGCGCCATGCGGACGAGGGTACGCAGGCATCCCTGCCTGCGACGCGTCTGAAAGACGCGCCATGCGGATGAAGAAGCAATGATGGCTGGCCTTCATCATTCTTTGATTCGTGATGATTCTGACCGCTTTGCGGTCACTATATTCGTGAAATTTGTGAGATTCGTGTTCGCAAGAAAAAAACGATTATTGACTCCGTCGAACTTCAATTTCTTTAGTTCATAAGTAGAACAGCCTAATGACCGATTTGGGTTAAATGGGAGGGGAATAGACTCCCCGCCCCTGCAAGGGGAGGGGTGCCTGAAAGGCGGGGTGGGGTCGGAATAGCGATAACACCCCACCCCTACCCCTCCCCTTAAATGGGAGGGGAGTTTTTCATCCCTCAGGTTAAATGGGAGGGGAGTTTTTCATCCCTCAGGTTAAATGGGAGGGGAGTTTTTCATCCCTCGGGTAGAAGTTCGCTTTATGACTTCCACGTCTCAATCACGCACGTGTGGGTCTTTGCCTTTTTGTCGTAGGTGATGCCCACGAGCAGGATATTGTCGGTGTATTCGACTAACTTCTGGGGGTATTGCTTGCGTTTGATCTGGTGGATGGCGGTGTCGGCATCCGTGTCGTATTTCAGTTCCACCACCATAGCGGGTTGATCGACATGTTTGCGCGGAATGAACACGAGGTCAGCAAATCCTTTGCCTGATTGTAACTCACGATGGATAATGTAGTCGTTGCGGGCATAGTAATAGGCAAGGTTGAGCACGCAGGCCAGTGAGTTCTCGTTGTTGTAGGAGAGGATGCTTGTGCTGTCGTCGTGAACGGCATCCACACCCTGAGCCACTGCCTCGCAGTTGCCTTCGAGCGTGTCCTGGAGCAATTGCTCGGAACGTTGCAGGGCATGGACCACAGGAAGCCAGTTGGTGGTCTTCACGGCGTTCTCCATCTCGC
>CAMOWU010000151.1 GCA_946628545.1 uncultured Bacteroides sp.
CGTCGTACTCGTCGATGATGACCACCACCTGCTTACCCGTTTGCTCAAAAGCGCGGCGAATCAGACCAGCGAGCATCATGCCAGGGGTTATTTCCTTTTCGTTTTTGCCATATACCTCAATATATGGTTCAAGCAGGAATATCAGCATACTCTGCACATCGGCTGCTGATAGTTGGCTCTTTGCTGAACTCAGATCCACATGGATGACGGGGTATGAGTTCCACTCGGTCTCCAAGTCCATGATCTTCAGACCCTCGAACAACTCTTTCTCTCCCTTGAAATAGGAGTCGAGTGTGGTGGTGAGAAGGCTCTTGCCAAACCTGCGTGGGCGGCTGAGAAAGACATATTTCGTCTGCGTCATTTCCCACATTAAGTCCGTCTTGTCAATATACACATAACCTCCTTTCCTGATTTCAGAAAAGGTCTGTATGCCTACGGGATATCTTCTTTTCATAGCGTTCTTTATTTATGTGTAGGGATGCGACGTGCACATCCTCCATATCATCGGACGCGACACGTCGCGTCCCTACATTCTGTTGCAAATATAGCATTTTTTTCAATAACAAGCAATTTTTTGTCTTATTGTCTTAAAAACGGCATACCACGTGATGCGGTATTCAGATGATGTCATCAGGAAAGAATGTTTGGTCCTGCATGTTCCCAGAGCGATGCCATAACCGTGAGATATTGTCATTTTGAAAGCCGATGTCGGCGATATTCTCCTAATTCAGGAACTGAAGGATGATATTTCTTAATTCTATTTTGCGCTTTCGATTCTTATCTGTAAATTTGCAAATGTAAATCTTAACGAGAAACATGTCAAAACTCAAGATAAACGAGACATCGAATCATTGTATCAGAAAAACATCGCTCGGCATCATCGTCATGCTGTTCATGCTACTGCTTGTTGGATGCCATCGACGCATATACGACAACTCATCCTCACGACCAACCGAGATGGAAACAAAGCCACGTCAGATTGTGTTCATCAGTGCGGAACTGGAGCGCGATACCCTCAAAGCCACCTACAGCATGACACAAGGGAACGCCGAACTACTGCCAGGACGACTGAAAAAGACCGAACCTCTGGCAGCCGACAATTCTTCTCACCCCTATACCTATGAGAAACTGGATGCCGCGGGGATGGTGCTGTCGGTCCATGCTCTGGACGATCCTTTCGTCATGGTGGTGGAGACAGTGGGTGAAAACGGTATGATGCAGCGGGTGGTCTCAGAACGCAACCATGCACAGCTTTTCCTTCGAGTCGCCTATGTCGATGGACTGGCTTCCATTGTCTTCAAACGCAATGGCATAGTGATGGGAAAAGTTCTTGTGGAATAAAAACTTAACTCATGTAAAATGAAACGATTACTACTTTCTTTATGCGTACTGTTTGGTACGCTTGGCACTTTGAGGGCTCAATACTCTGTGGATACCATTCATGCCTCTCTGGCTGGCAGTGAGGGATTGAATGTCGTGATTCTATCCGAAGGATACATCGAATCCCAACTCACTCGGTTCAAGAAGGATTGTGATGAACTGGTGGATTCCTTTTTCAGACACACACCATGGAAGGAGTATAAGACCTACATCAACTTCTTCTCGGTGCCTATAGCCTCCAATGTCAAAGGGGCTGGCCAGACGCCCGACAATCCCATCGACAATGTCTATGGCACCTGTTTCGGCACATCGGGTGTGGATCGTATGCCCTGGCCCACGAATTGGACCAAAGTGAATAGCGTCTTGAACAGGACTGTTCCCGACCACGACATGGTCATCATCCTCATCAACCAGAACAAATATGGCGGCGGTGGTGGAGGTGGTTTCGTTTGTCTGTCGAACTTCAAAAGTGGTTACTGGGTGAACGACTATTTCCAGATCATCATCCATGAGGCAGGTCATGCTCTGGGCGACTTGGCAGATGAATACTGGTATGATGGACGTGAACGACCCAACCAGACGAAAGTGGCGAGCAAGGAAAGGGTGAAGTGGAAAAACTGGATTGGCAAGGACAAGGTAGGGGTCTATCCCTACGAGGAATCGCCCGACTGGTACCGTCCACATCAGAACTGCCTGATGCGCTATCTCGGACAACCCTATTGCGATGTGTGCCGTGAGGCGCTGATCGAAGCCATCCATCAAAGCGTGAAACCCATCCTCAGCTATGAGCCCGACAACAAGAAAAGTGTCTATGCTGGTGCCGCAGACGAATCAATCACTTTCTCGCTCAACCTGCTCAAACCCAATCCCAACTCGCTCCATGTCAATTGGAAACTTGACAGCAAGACTATGGAAGGCGAGCATGAGGATGTCCTGACCATACCCTTCGACAGCCTTGAGGCACCTGGCAGACTGCATTTGCTGACCGCTTCCGTCGAAGACCAGTCCAAATACCTGCTTGTCGATAACCATGCCTCTATTCATGTGCAGACTGTCACTTGGAGGTTCAAGCGCGAGGAAGACGCCAATGCCATTGAGGTGGTCAGCAGTACAAAAGACGATATCACCCTTTCCCCATTGCCCTTCGCCGACCAGCTGACCGTTCGTGTGGCAGAGAGTGGACAGCCTTTCACAGCCCAGTTGTGCGACCTCTCTGGCAGGGTCGTTGCCAGTGGTGATGATGTCGCACAAGTGTCTTTCACCACCTCATCGCTGCCCGAAGGAGTATATGTCGTGCGCCTCATCAGAGACGGACAGGTCTTCTACTCTCGGAAAGTGACGAAATGACAAAATAATAGGTTGAATTGGCACTCCTTTTTTTGGGCTTTCAATACTTATTATGTAAATTTGCATCAACTTTTTACCAACCAAACTAACTAATACAACAACACAATGAAAGACCTTAAAATGTACATCAACGGTAAGTTCGTTGAGAGCCGTTCAGGCAAATGGATCGACGTTTTGAACCCCTCGACAGAGGAAGTGACCAGCCGGCAGCCAGAAGGAACAGTGGAGGACGTGGAAGAAGCCATCGACGCCGCTGTCCAGGCACAGAAAGCATGGGAGAAAGTACCTGCCGTAGAGCGTGCCGTCTATCTGAAGAAGATGGCTGAAGGCATCCGCAAGAACTTCGACAAATTCCAGGAAATCCTCGTCCGTGAACAAGGTAAGACACAGGCTTTGGCTGCCACTGAGGTGGGTGTCACTGCCGAGTATTTCGACTACATGGCTTCATTCGCCCGCCACATCGAAGGTGAGATCATCCAGAGCGACAACCGCGGAGAAACCATGTTGCTGGCCAAGGTGCCATGTGGAGTGGCTGCAGGTATCCTGCCTTGGAACTTCCCCTTCTTCCTCATCGCCCGTAAGGCTGCCGCCGCACTCATTGCCGGTTGCTCCATCGTGCTCAAGCCCTCACAGCTGACACCTGAGAACTGCTGCGAGTTCTGCAAGATTGTCGATGAGAGCGGACTGCCAGCAGGATTGTTCAATGTGGTGACAGGTAAGGGATCCGTGGTGGGTCATGCCATGGCTTCCAGCCCCAAGATCGGCATCGTCAGTCTGACGGGTTCCGTCGAGGCTGGTGTGAAGATCATGGAGGCTGCCGCACCCAACATCACCAAGGTGTCGCTCGAGTTGGGCGGTAAGGCACCGGCCATCGTCTGCGCCGACGCCGACCTCGAATTGGCTGCGCAAGCCATCCTCGACAGCCGTATCGGCAACACCGGACAAATCTGTAATCAGGCTGAGCGTGTCTATGTTGACAAGCGCGTGAAGAAGGAATTCACCGACATCGTCCTCAAGAAGTTCCAGGCTGTGAAGGTGGGTGACCCAGCTGTGGTGAAGGACGCAGACATGGGACCACTTGTGGAAAAACGAGCGCTCGACAGCGTCACAGCCAAGGTGGAGAACGCCATCAAGCAGGGAGCCAAGGTGCTTTGCGGAGCACATCGTATCGGTGACAAGGGTTATTTCTACGCACCCACAGTGCTCGACTGCTGCACACAGGATATGGACATCATCCATGAGGAGACCTTCGGACCGGTGCTCCCATTGGTGGAGTTCGACGGCATCGATCAAGCCATCGAGTGGGCCAACGACACTGAGTACGGACTGGCTTCGAGCGTCTTCACCAAGGACCTCGACACTGCAGCACGTGTGTGCCGTGAACTCAAGTTTGGCGAGACCTATATCAATCGCTTCCACTTCGAGGCCATCCAAGGCTTCCACGCAGGTGTGAAGAAGAGCGGTATCGGTGGTGCTGACGGTAAGCATGGACTTGAGGAATACCTCAACACCCATGTCATCTACTTCCAGACCCACTATTAATCGAATAAGTTCTCCCCCAACTTCCCCAAACTCCCCTCCCATCTCAGGGGAGGGGCAGGGGGGGGTAATCACTTCCCGCAAACTCCCCTCCCATTTAAGGGGAGGGGCAGGGGTGGGGTAAAAAGCAGATCAAATGATATGAAGATTGGACTATTCATTCCTTGTTATGTGGACGCACTCTACCCAGAGGTAGGTGTGTCCACTTACAAATTGTTGAAACACTACGGACTCGATGTCGATTATCCCGAAAAACAGACCTGTTGCGGACAGCCACAGGGAAATGCCGGATTCGAGAAGATGTCCGTGGAACTGGCAGAGCGATTTGAACACAATTTCGAGGGGTACGACTATATCGTGGCTCCCTCTGTCAGTTGTGTGGCTTATGTGAAGGTCTTTCACCCCCACATCCTCGAAGGCCATCACCCTTGCACCACGACCGACCGCATCATGGACGTGGTGGAGTTCCTCCACGATGTGCTCAAGGTGACAGAGGTGCCAGGACGTTTTCCCCATAAGGTCAGCCTCCACAACAGTTGTCACGGTGTGCGCGAACTTG
Source organism: uncultured Bacteroides sp. (assembly GCA_946628545.1). Lineage (GTDB taxonomy): Bacteria > Bacteroidota > Bacteroidia > Bacteroidales > Bacteroidaceae > RUG11857. Next base: position 4,826 of record CAMOWU010000151.1, read on the forward strand.
GTCTTTCCACTCCCTCTGAACGTATGGAGCAACCGCGGTTCAATAAAATCCGCGACTTGCTCGAGTTGGTTGAGGGCATCACGGTTGTTGAACCCGAACGACCCGATGAGTGCTGTGGCTTTGGTGGTATGTTCTCCATTGAGGAACCCGATGTCAGCACCCGTATGGGACTCGACAAACTACGACGTCATGAAGAGACGGGCGCAGAGTATATCACAGGACCAGATTCGTCATGCCTGATGCACATGCAGGGCATTGCACGAAAGGAAAAAGACCACCACATCAAGTTCATCCATGCCGTGCAAATCCTGGCTTATGGGCTTTAGGCTTTTATAGTTAAGAGTTAAGAATTAAGAGTTAAGAGTTAAGAATTGATCTTTAGCAAGTGAGAAGTCGGCCTGAAAGGCCAATATCTATTAGCCCAGGGCAACGCCCTGGGGGATATATAAGACCAACAAAAGGCGCCCTGCAAGGGCAGCATCATGAATAAAAGAAACGATTTTGCCCTTGCAGGGCGCAACTGCAAAACACATCAAACCCAGGGCGATGCCCTGGGCTATTGGAGGGTTGCCCCTTCAGGGCGCATTTGCTAAAGTTGAGTTAAGAAAATAGGCTTTAGACATTAGCCTCTAGCCCCTAGGTTATAGACTTCAGTATCAATTTCGCTGAATCATATTCATCCGCATTCAAAAGATATCAATAATTCTCTCATGAGCACAAAACATTCCATAGCCGCCCGTCAGTTCAATGAGCAACCCGACAAGGTGACGCACCACGACCGAACTTTCTGGAGTGTACGCCAGAAGCGCGACCGTATGGCTGCTGCACTGCCGGAATGGGAGGAACTGCGAGCTGCCGCCGACCAAATCAAACGACATACCGTCACCCACCTTGCCGACTACTTGGAGCAGTTCGAGGCCAACGCCACACGGAACGGTGTCATCGTACACTGGGCCAACGATGCCGAGGAATACAACAGGATCGTTCTCGACATCCTCCAGAGTCATCATGTGAAGAAGGTGGTGAAGAGCAAATCCATGCTCACTGAAGAGTGCCATCTCAATGAGCACCTCATCGCAGCAGGCATCGACCCTGTGGAGACCGACCTCGGTGAGCGCATCTTGCAACTCATGGACTTGGCACCCAGCCATATCGTCATGCCTGCCATACATATCACCAAAGAGCAGGTGGGCAAATGCTTCGAGGAAAAGATTGGCTCAGAGCCAGGCAACTGTGACCCCACATATCTCACCCATCAGGCGCGTCTGCATTTGCGCGACAACTTCATGACCGCCGAGTGTGGTATGACGGGCGCCAACTTCGGCATCGCCGCTACTGGCGATGTGGTGGTATGCACCAACGAAGGCAATGCCGACATGAGCACCAGTATTCCCAAACTCCATATCGTCAGCATGGGCATAGAGAAACTGATCCCCGACTACGAGGCTATGGGGGTGTTTCAGCGACTGCTTGCTCGGTGTGGTACCGGACAGGAAACCACCGTCTATACCTCGCATTTCCGAAAACCTCGCCCTGGAGCAGAAATGCACATCGTGCTGGTAGATAACGGACGGAGTGAGATCATCGCCAACCAAGACCATTGGCAGACGCTCAAATGTATGCGCTGCGGGGCGTGCATGAACACTTGTCCGGTTTATCGACGATCGGGTGGGTATAGTTACACCTACTTCATTCCAGGACCTATCGGCATCAATCTCGGTATGCTCAAGGACAAGGACGAGAACTACCACAACGTTTCTGCGTGTACCCTGTGTTGCTCTTGCGATAACGTATGCCCAGTGAAAGTCGATCTCAGCACACAGATCTATCGTTGGCGACAGCAGCTTGATGACTGGCACCATGCCGACAGCATGAAGAAATCCATGTCGATGGTCATGCGCTTCCTTTTCAATCATCCTGCCGTATATACTGGAGCACTGCGCATGGCACCTATCGTCAATCACCTGCCGTCGTTCATGACGGATATACGTCTCAATACATGGAGTGTGGGACACGCCATGCCGCAGTTTGCCAAGAAATCGTTTCATCAACTTTGGAAGGAAGGAAAAGTGAAAAAATGAGCAGCAGAGAAGATATACTGGCCAGACTGCGCAAGAACACGCGGCTGACCTTCGACAAACCAGAAGTCCACATACAAGGCATTCAGTTCGACGACCCTGTGGAGCAGTTCATTCATATAGCCACCACTGCGGGAGGAGCTAAACTGATGCAATTGAAGGTGGGCGACGACATCAATGAGAAAATCCGTGAGGCTTATCCCGAGGCCAAGGTCATCAGCAGTAATGTGCCTGGGGTGAAGGCCGACCGCAATCCCGACACTGTGGCTGAGGCGCAGGACCTCGACGGTACGGATGTGGGTGTGATACAAGGTGAGATTGGTGTGGCGGAGAATGCTTGCATCTGGATACCGCAAACCATGAAGGAGAAGGCGATCTGCTTCATCAGCGAAAACCTCGTCATCCTACTTTCACGCCGCAACATCGTCAACAACATGCACGAAGCCTACCAGCGTATCCATTTCAATGACTATGGTTTCGGCACCTTCATCAGCGGTCCCTCCAAAACGGCCGACATCGAGCAAAGCCTCGTCTATGGCGCCCAAGC
>CAMOWU010000152.1 GCA_946628545.1 uncultured Bacteroides sp.
TCCCCAGGGCGTTGCCCTGGGCTTAGCGATGATGCCCTTTCAGGGCGATTCGTCCAAAGCCTAAAAACTAAAGCCTAAAGCCTAAAGCCTAAAGTCTAAAGCCTAAAAACCTCAAGCACTATGTCTGAATTTCTTGTGTATCTTGTGGTCGATGGAGTATTTACCCGCTCCTGTAATGGCGAGAAGAATGAAAACGATGGCGTAGATAAGCGACAATTCGCCTTCAACCAAGGATGCTCCATGCACAAAGAAATAAGCGACCAGCATGACTATCGCTACAGGGATTGCAACCAGTCGGGTGATGAATCCCGGTATGATAAAGAGTGCGCCAACCACCTCCACAAAGATAACGATGGCGAGGCTCGCCTCTCCACCAAACCCGAAAGGATTGGGGAACTCAGGTGCCAGATCTCCGAATGTCGCCAGTTTCACCAGTCCATGATAAGCCAACAAAATAGCGAAAGCAATCCTACCGAGTAGTATTGCCACATTTACTCTTTCCCTATGCGGGCTGCTGGGGAAAGCAAACTTCATAAAACCATTGTTTTTCATCAAATCGTCATATAGTTAGTTGATTTCCGATGCAAAATTACACAAAAAAAATCAGAATGTTCTATTTATTTTAGAAAAAGGCTTTCATCAACACGAAAAAAGGGAACAGTTGATGATGATGATGCACAGAAAGCAGTGAATAAGAAGAAAAAAACGCCAAATTGTTTTGTTATCCGCCCAAGTTGGAGTAACTTTGCATCCACGTTAGGATAGCGCACCGTCTCTATCCTACCGTAAGGTGTTATTCTATTTTTATTTTTACTCAGTAGCGAGTCTATTGATTTTATTACATTTTATGAACTTATACATTAGGTATTTTGCCCACGAGGCATTTGTCAAGAGTGTGGATGAGGCCGTTGATTTTCTGCGCACCATCCCTGAAATCAAGGTAGAGCAACCTTTAATCAACAGGATCAACGCTTTCTATACAGGCACTTCGATATACCCCTACCACTTGAAGGTGAGTTTCAACAACTACGTGATCATCATCAAGTCTGACGCTGAGAGCATGGAGGAATTCAAGGACCAGCAGAAGAAGCGTGAAGAACAGAAGAACGACCCCAAGCATGCAGCAGTGGTGACCGAGCGTCGCCGCACGATTCAAGACATCTTGAACGAACCCCGCTATGGTTGGTATGAAGCCAGTCTGACATTCAAGCGTGTGGTACTGATACCCGAAACCTCTAAATTCCAGTACAAGGACACCCTGTTCCGCGTTCGCTTGAAGGCCCAGAGCCCAATGGATTGCTACAACCGCATCGTTGACCACTTGCGCAACCGACAGGATGTGGACTCCCGCAGTCAGTTCCCATCTTCCAAAAGCTCCAATTTCTTTTACACCTACTTAGGCGAGACCTTAGACAAGGCTGCGGCATCAGAGCCAGCCCCACAGGAGCCCGTTGAGGAAGATCCCGATATCAAGGACTTGATCCCAGAGTCGAAGCGGACGTTCAGCGAACCTGGACTGTTCAATTAATCAACGATGCACTACATAGGTGAAAGCATAGCATTGGCGGTATCGGCCTCTTGGACCCTTGCCGCCCTTTTTTCTGAGGTAGCCACCAAGCGCATGGGCGTGTTGAACCTGAATGTGGTTCGCATGCTGCTCTCCATGCTCTTTATCAGCCTCCTGTTGTTGTTTTTCACAGGGAGTCCCTTGCCTTCCTACACTTCCAGCCAAACATGGTTCTGGTTGGGTCTGTCGGGATTGGTGGGCTATACCTTTGGCGACATCTGTCTGTTTCGCTCCTACATCATCATCGGTTCCCGTTTCGGCCAGTTGTTCATGACCCTCGCCCCTATCGCCGCCTCCATAGCCGGTTGGCTGATACTGGGTCAGTCGATGTCGCTGAAATCGATATTGGCGATGCTGATTGTGATCAGTGGTATAGCGATGTCGGTGTTGACCCGTCGTGATGCCGATGCACATCATCACAAGAAGCACCTGTCGTTCAAGATGCCCTTGTCGGGGGTGCTTTACGGCATCGGTGCCGGCATAGGCCAAGGTGTGGGTCTGGTGCTGAGTGGCAAGGGCATGGAGTGCTACAGCGAGAGCATTCCTGCCGGTGCCGACACCGTTCGGATGCTGATGCCATTCGCTTCCACCTTCATGCGCGCGGTCTTTGGAGGTGGCAGCTTCATCCTTCTGATGATGCTTCGCCGGAAATTTGGATCACTGGGGCGCTCCGTCCGTGATGGCAAGGCTATGGGGGCTACTTTGGCAGCCACGATGACCGGTCCCTTCATTGGTGTGTCGATGTCGTTGATGGCTCTTCGCTACACTTCAGCAGGCATCGCCCAGACGCTGATGTCGCTCACCCCTGTGTTCATTCTTCTTCCCAGTTATTTGTTTTTCAAGCAGAAGATCACCAAATTGGAGGTCATCGGCACGATTATCAGCGTCATAGGCGCAAGTCTGTTCTTCTTGTAAACCCTCATCACCCAAAACTTATCCGTCATGAAAATCATTCCAAAAACCCTTTCTGTCAGCCTACTGTCCATTCTGACATTGACCTCAGTTCACGCGCAAGTAAGTACGCCCGCCCCTTGTGGTCCCACCCCATCGTCCGACCAGTTGCGCTGGCAGGACATGGAGATGTATGCGTTCATCCATTATTCCATGAACACCTACACCGACCAGGAATGGGGATTCGGCAACGAAGACCTCAACCTGTTCAACCCCTCCAGCCTCGACTGCCGTCAGTGGGCACGGGTGTGCAAGCAATCGGGCATGAAGGGCATCATCTTCACTGCCAAGCATCACTGCGGCTTTTGCATGTGGCCTTCGGCATATACAGATTACTCGGTGAAGAACACTCCCTGGAAGAACGGCATGGGCGATGTGGTACGTGAGCTGGCCGACGCATGCCGTGATGAGGGGTTGAAATTCGCCGTCTATCTGTCGCCCTGGGACCGCAACCATCCGGAATACGGTCGTGCTGAGTATGTGACTTATTTCCGCAACCAACTTCGCGAACTGCTGACGAACTACGGCGACATCTTCGAGGTTTGGTTTGATGGTGCCAATGGTGGCGACGGTTGGTATGGCGGTGCTAACGAGACCAGGCGAATCGACGGCAAGACCTATTACCAGTGGGCCGAAACGTTCCGTATGATCCGAGAGCTGCAACCCCATGCTGTCATCTGGAACGACGGTGGCGACCGAGGCGACCTCCGCTGGGTAGGCACTGAAGCAGGAAATGTGGGAACCACCAACTGGAGTTTACTGAACAAGGAAGGAGAAGTGACTAGGCCGATGCTCCATTTCGGATTGGAGACGGGCGACTCTTGGGTACCAGGCGAGACGAACACGAGCATCCGACCAGGATGGTTCTATCACGAGACGGAGAACGAGCACGTGAAGAGCCTTTCCAAGTTGATGGAGACTTATTACAAATCCGTTGGACGCAACTCGACGCTGCTGCTCAACTTCCCCATCGCTCCCAACGGACGCATACACCCCAACGACAGTGTGAGGGGCATCGTCTTCTCAAAGATGGTGAATGAGGTTTTCAAAACCGACCTGACGAAGAAAGCGAAAGTGTCGGCCACCAATGTCCGTGGCAACGACAAGCGGTTCAGTGCGTCGAAGACCATCGACGGCAAGGCAGACACCTACTGGGCGACCGACGACGGAGTGACATCCGCAAGCCTGACAATCGACTTCAAGAACCCCACGACCTTCAACCGTTTCGTTGCCGAGGAGTACATCGTCTTGGGTCAACGAGTGAAGTCGTTCACGCTCGAAGCCTTTGTGGATGGTCAGTGGAAGTTTCTCAAGGACGAACTGGCAGAAGAAGGTGACGGATTGACCACCATAGGACACCGCCGTATCATCTGCTTCCCCACCTTGACCGCCACCCGTCTGCGTTTCACCATCACCGACAGCAAAGCCTGTCCGTTGATTTCCAAGGTCGGCGTTTATCTCGCACCCAAAATCCAAGAGGACAGCCCCGAGAATGGCGAGAAACGTTCATCCGACCTCCATATCTTCTTCAGCAACCCGAAGCAGATGATGATTGACTTCGACAACGAACAGACATTCACAGCATTCCGCTACCTGCCACCCCAAGACACGAAAAACGGCATCGTCACACATTACACCCTTTGGGCTTCATCGGACTGGAACAACTGGACGAAACTCGCCTCGGGTGAGTTCTCGAACATAGTGAACAACCCCATCTGGCAGACCATCAATTTCACTCCTGTCAAAGCGAGGATACTCCGCTTCGAGGCCGACCGTCTGAACGAAGGCGACCGCATGGGCTATGGCGACATTGAGGTGGTGAGAGAAGAAGCAAAGGTGCAGGACTGGGAAAACCCGTCGGTGCTGGGCATCAATAAACTGCCCTATCACGCCACTTTGCAACTGCCCTCCAAGGAACGGGAGTGCAAGGAAATCGTATCGCTCGACGGGCAATGGCGTTTCCATTGGAGCCGCAACCCCGACGAGAGGCCTGCGACGTTCTATGAAGAGAGTTACGATGTCAGTGGCTGGAACACCATCACCGTCCCCGGCAACTGGCAGACGCAAGGCTACGGCACACCTATCTATATCAACATCAACTACCCTTTCATGAGAAACCGTCCCAATGTGACCACCGAACCACCGAAGGACTGGACAGCCTACGAGAACCGCAACCCAGTGGGTTCTTACGTGACTTTTGTGGATGTCACCGAAGAGATGCTCAAACAAGACCTCATCCTTCATTTTGGAGGCGTTCATTCAGCGATGTACGTCTGGGTGAACGGACAGAAGGTCGGTTACAGCCAGAACTCGATGTCGCCAGCCGAATTCGACGTGGCAAAGTACATGCGGGTCGGACGAAACCGTCTTGCGGTCGAGGTCTATCGATGGAGCGACGGCTCCTATCTTGAGGACCAGGACATGTGGCGCCTGTCGGGTATTTACCGTCCTGTGCAGTTATGGGTGCGTCCCAAGACCCACATCTGCGATTATCATGTGACGGCAGAACCCAACAACGACTACACTTCCGCCACCATCAACGCCACAATCTCCGTGTGCCATCACGGACAGAAGAAGGCCAGCAACATGCAGGTGAAGTTCAAGGTCAACGACAAGGTATTGACGGGCAAACTGCAACAACTCGCTTCAGGTGACACGACCACCTTGGCTTTGAGTTGCATGATTGACAAACCTTTGCTTTGGTCGGCCGAGAAGCCCCACCTCTATCCTTTCAGTGTGGAGTTGTGCGACAGGAAAGGCAATGTGATTGAACATTTCGACTATCACCTTGGCGTGAAACGCGTGGAGGTTGTGGGCGAAGTGTTCAAAATCAACGGACAGAACGTGAAACTGCGTGGTGTGAACCGTCACGACCACCATCCCCGGACAGGACGATACGTGGATGACGCGACATACGAGGAAGACATCCGCCTGATGAAACAAGCCAACATCAACTTCCTGCGCACCTCGCACTACCCCGACCGCGAATACCTCTACGAACTGTGCGACCGTTGGGGTATCTATGTGATGGACGAAGCCAATCACGAGACCCATGGTTACGGCTATGCCAACAAGGAGATGGGCGACGACTTGGCTTGGCAACAAAGCCATGTCGATAGGGCGGAATCACTCGTGAAGCGCGACTTCAACCACCCCTGCGTCATCCTCTGGAGCCTCGGCAACGAAGGGGCAGTAGGTCCGAACATCGAGGCGATGTACAACAAAGTGAAGGAACTGGACAACACCCGTCCGCCATTCTACGACAGCGACCGCCGTTACAGTTGCATCTGGGACGACAGTTACCTCTACCCCGACGACCTACGTAAGAATGCAGAGGCAGTCACGGACAAACCATTCATGATGCGCGAATACGCTCATGCCATGGGCAACTCCTTGGGCAACCTGAAGGAGTACTGGGACGTGATTTACGCTGACTCGTCCATCTGTGGCGCCGCCATCTGGGACTGGGTGGACCAGGGACTGGAGAAAGACGGCTACTTCGCCTACGGTGGTGACTTTGGCGACAAACCCAACGACGGTCCTTTCTGCATCAACGGCGTGATTGGCCCCGACCGCAAACCCCACCCCCACTATTACGAGGTGCAATACGTCTATCAACCTTTGGAGTTCGTGCATGACGGTGGTTACATCAGTGTGGTCAACCGCGACTATTTCACCGACATCAATGAATATGACTACATCTACCAGATCCGCCACAATGGTAAATTGATTTCAGAAAACTTTGCAACGCTCCAAGACGGAATGTTCAAGATTCTTTACCCCCAACCTTACCGCCTATCCGAACTGACGCTGGACGTCTTTGCCCTTCTTCACGAGGATACCCCTTGGGCAAGTAAAGGGTATCCTGTGGCCAAGGAGCAGTTCGTGCTCAACCCCTGGGTGTTTGACACTTCCTTAAAGGGAACAGCAGCCAAGGCACATCAGACAGCCCAAGGCTTCGTCGTGACTACCGACCGCGGCACTGTCACCATCGACAAGACGGGCGCCCTCACCAGTTGGGTATCAGACGGACAAGAACTGCTGGCCGCACCCTTGGAACCTTACTTCTGGAAGCCAGAGAACGACAACCAGCATGCCGCACATTTCGCAGAGCGTCTCGCCCTGTGGCAGGATGCTGCCACCAACCGAACCTTGAAATCCATCCGCACGGAGAGCGACGATCATTCATTGAAGGTGATAGCAGAAACATCTTTACCCGTAGGAGCGGACTTGACCATCACCTACAGCATCACCTCTTCCAACGACATACTGGTGGAGATGGACTACCGTCCCACGGAAGCTGGCGCTTCACTGCCCACGATGCCAAAGTTCGGCATGAGGATGCGTCTGCCTGCCGACTTCACAAAGATAAGGTACTATGGGCGCGGTCCTTGGGAGAACTATCCCGACCGCAAGCGTTCAGCGTTCATTGGCATTCACGCGATGCCACTCAGCGACTATGAAACAGATTATATCCATCCCCAAGACAACGGCAACCGCTGCGACATCCGATGGATGGAGATTGCCAGTCCATCAAGAAAACTAAAAATCGACGGTGGCCAGCCTCTGTGTATCCGTGCTTGGGATTATGGCGAGGAAGACCTCACGGTGAGGCATCCCAATGAGCTGCAGCGCGGACGCTTCGTCAACCTCAATATCGACCTGAGCGTCCATGGCGTAGGCGGTGCCGACACCTGGGGCAAACGTACACTCCCCCAATACACCATCCCCGGCAATCAGCCTCATCACTACAGTTTCGTGCTTTCAATGAGTCGGTAAGGTTTTCATGAAATTCGTGAGATTCGTGTTCGCAAGAAAAAAACATGATAACGTAGTGTTTTTCCTGAATTTTAGAATTGTTCTTCTTTACGAACACGAAACGCAAGTTCGGCAAAGCCAATAAGACGAAT
>CAMOWU010000153.1 GCA_946628545.1 uncultured Bacteroides sp.
TTTTTTTATCTATATTTGCACTATTGAAAGGCAGATATTCTTGCCAACCCCTCAAATTCTTTCATTTTACAGGCATATATATGAATACTGCATTAGTTTTAGGTCTTATGATTCCCCTCTTGGGAACGATGCTCGGAGCGGGGTTCGTCTTTCTGATGAAGGACGAGATGTCGCCCCGCCTTCAGAAGTCGCTGCTGGGCTTTGCCTCCGGTGTGATGGTGGCCGCTTCGGTGTGGTCGCTGCTCATCCCTGCCATGGAGATGGAAGAGAGCAAAGGAACATGGTCTGTACTACCAGCGGCAATAGGTTTCCTGCTCGGCATAGGCTTTCTGCTGCTGCTCGACGAACTGACCCCCCACCTGCATATAGGCACCGAAAAACCCGAAGGTCCCCGTTCTCACCTGTCGCGTACTGCCATGCTTGCCTTGGCTGTCACCATCCACAACTTGCCCGAAGGCATGGCTGTAGGTGTGGTGTTCGCTGGTGCTGAGGAAGGTGCAGCCAACCTGACTCTGGCCAGCGCCCTGGCTGTCAGCATCGGTATAGCCATTCAGAATGTGCCTGAAGGAGCCATCATCTCAATGCCCATGCGCGCGGCAGGCAACTCCAAGTGGCGTTCATTCCTCATAGGCAGTCTGAGCGGTGCGGTAGAACCCATCGGCGGACTGGCGGTGGTGTTGCTGGCCTCGATGATGACCCCTGTCCTACCCTACATGCTGGCCTTTGCCGCCGGCGCCATGTTCTATGTGGTGGTGGAGGAACTGATTCCCGAAGCCAGCGAGGGCGAACACTCCAATCTCAGCACCATAGGCTTCGCCATCGGTTTCGTACTGATGATGGTGCTCGACGTGGTGATGGGATAATCCGATATAAAAAACCAACTAACAACTATGTTCTTATGAGAAGATTTTTATGGATTTCAGTGTTGGCTTTTTTGATGATTTGCGGCCAGGAGAATGTCCAGGCCCACAGGTCGAGCCACATCGCCAAGACAGAGAGCGACAGTCAGAAACCCAAGAAAAAGAAGAAGCGCAAGAAGCAGAAGGACGGCGAGGAACAATGCTGCAAGAGAGAACGCAGCATCGTGGTGCTGTATGAAAACGACGTGCACTGCGCTGTCGATGGTTATGCCAAGTTGGCTGGCCTTCGCGACGCCATCGCCGACACTGCTGACGTGTGTCTGGTGTCGAACGGCGACTACGTCCAGGGCATGACCGTTGGTGCCATCTCAAAGGGTCAGTATGTGGTTGACGTGATGAAGACCCTGGGCTACGACGTCATCACCCTGGGCAACCACGAGTTCGACTACGGCATAGAGCGCATGTTCCAGTTGCTGCGCCAAGTGCCGGCTCCCATCGTTTGCTGCAACCTCTACGACGTGCGCCAAGGGCGCAATGTCTTCTCTCCCTACGTCATCAAGCGTGTGGGCAACAAGCGCATCGCCTTTGTCGGAGCGGTCACTCCCACCACGATGGAGACTGAAGCCTACGCTTTCCTCGATGATGAGGGCAACGTCATCTACGACCTTCAGCACGAGGATATCCCCGTGTTGGTGCAGCGCGCAGTCGATGACGCCCGCCGTGCAGGGGCCGACTACGTGATCTTGGACTCCCATCTGGGAGAGGAGCCCACCTACCGCAACTCCGACTCCCACACCGTGGTGGCCAACACACAGGGTCTCGACATCGTGCTCGACGGTCACACCCATGCCGCCATCGTAGCCGACACAGTGATCAACAAGGTGGGCAAACCCATACAAGTGACGCAAACCGGCACCAAATTCACCAATATCGGCAAACTGCTCATCAGCCCCGACGGCCGGATGACCACCACCCTGATTCCCATCGACAGTGTGAAGGTACGCAATGCCTACGTGGCACAGGTGGTCGATAGCATCAACGCCCTGCTCCATGAACAGACCAGCCGCGTCATCTGCTACAGCGAGGTGCCACTGCGCATCCTCGACGATGAAGGCAACGAGTTGGCTCGACTGAGGGAGGTCAATGCCGGCGACATCGTGACAGATGCCTTCCGCATGGTCACAGGAGCGGACATCGGCGTGATCAACAGCGGCAGCATCCGCAACGAACTGCTGAAGACTGGCGACCTGACCTATGGCGACATCCTGACGCTCTTGCCCTACGACAACTACATCGTGGTGGCAGAAGCCAAGGGTAGCACCATCCTCAACATGATCCAGAAGTTGATCGGTCTGCTCCCCACCCCCGACGGCAATTTCTTCCAGGTGTCGGGTCTGAAGTTCACTGCCCACGTGAGCGACCACAGCGTCAGCGACGTGCAGGTGCTCAACAGCGCCACCCAACATTATGAGCCTCTCAACCTTGAGCGCACCTATACCATCGCCACCACCAAATATTGCGTGACCGACGGCGGACTGCACAACACTCTGAAGGGCAGCAAGATAGTCCTCGAGACCTCCCGCACCTACTACGATGTCTTCATCGAGTACCTGACCGACCGTCTAAACCGACATATCGGCAAGGAATATGCTGAACCTCAAGGACGAATGAATATTCTGCCGTAAGATAGGCGTTAGACTTTAGGCGTTAGGCGTTAGAACGTTAGAACGTTAGAACGTTAGAACGTTAAGAACGTTAAGAACGTTAAGAACGTTAAGAACGTTAAGAACGATTAAACGATTAAACGATTAAACGATTAATCAATTGAAAACGATTGAACAACACTAACCATCAATATCACCAGCTTATGAAAAAGTTTATGATTGGAGCACTGGCATTGCTCGCCGTTGCCACTTCATGCAACAATGCCAACACAGAGACCAAACAACTCTTCAGTCAAAAGGCCATCGACTACCTCGAGTCCGTACCTTTCGAAGTGAACCGAACAACCCTTTACAACGCTGACGAACTGTATGCCGGCTATGATCCTGCCAAACCAGAGACTTTTGAGACTTGCTACGATACGAAGGTGTATCAGCACTACATCGCCAAGGGCAAGCAGGCACAGGATGTAGAAGAGTCGCTGGCACGCACACTCCACGACCACGGCATCCACACCGCTCTCGACCAGTTCTTCAAGGAGCACGACTCCCGTCTGTGCGTGGGCATCATGGGTGGTCATGCCCTGTTGCGCACCGACCCCATGTACAAGCGTGTGGTGCTTCTGAGCAAGAAACTCACTGAGCAAGGCTACATCATGCTGAGCGGTGGTGGTCCAGGTGCCATGGAGGCTACCCATCTGGGCGCGTGGATGGCAGGCAGGACAGAGGCCGAGGTGAGCGACGCTGTCGATATGCTGGCGAAGGCTCCGTCCTTCAAGGATGAGGGTTGGCTGGCCTCTTCGTTCGAGGTGATGAAGAAATATCCTCGTCAGGGCGACTACGTGAGTCTGGGTATTCCCACCTACCTCTACGGTCATGAGCCCTCAGCACCTTTCGCCACCCACATCGCCAAGTTCTTCGAGAACAGCATCCGCGAGGACCTTATCCTCACCGTGGCCTTCGGCGGCATCATCTACACCCCAGGCAGTGCCGGCACCATGCAGGAGATCTTCCAGGACGCTGTGCAGAACCACTATCAGTCGTTCGGCTTTGCCAGTCCGATGATCTTCCTCGGCACTGACTTCTGGACCAAGGAGATGCCTGTCTATCCATTCCTGGAGCAGTTGGTGGAGAAGGGCAAGTACAAGAACCTACAACTGACCCTCACCGACGACTTCGACGTGGTAGCCGAGAAGCTGGACGCCTTCCGCAATGCAGCCGGTAAGAATTAAGAATTAAGGCTTAAGAGTTAAGAAAGATAGGCTTTAGAGTTTAGAACGATTAAACGATTAAACGTTAATAACGTTAATAACGATAATGACGATAATAACTTTAGACCTTAGTCATTTATGAAAAAGGGGGGCGTGCCATAGTTGGCACGCCCCTCATTATGATTGGCTCAATGCTCAATGGTCAATGTTCAATGGTCAATGGTCAATGATTCATCGTGCACTCCCCTTTGGTATTGACGTAGCCCGACTTCTCGCCGACACGGACCACAGCCAAGCCTTCGCTCAGGTCTTCAGCCTCGTCGAAGCGACAGGGCACCACCTCATTGCCTTTCTTGTCAATGTAGCCATACTTGCCCGTGGCTTTGTCCCAAACTCTCGCCAGACCTTGGTGGAAGTCGTAGCAGGGCTGGTGGTCGAACCATTCTGAGGTAACGTCCTCGTCCTTACCAGGGAGGTAACGGAATGGGATGACGGTGTTGCCCTCCTTATCGACATAACCGAACTTGCCATCCTTGGCTGCCCATGCCAATCCTTCGCTGAAACGCGCGATGAGGTCTTCCTCGCCTTCCGTGTCTTCGTAGAGTTTGATGAGGTCGAACTGGAAAGGTGTCAGCTCCTTGCCCTTGCTGTCGATGATAGCGAGTTGATTGTCTTTAGCGACAAAGGCTCGACCTTCTCCGAAGCTACCACCGTAATCATACATACATGGAACGACGAGCTTGCCTGTCTTATCCACAAATCCCATCTTCCAATCGTCGTTGAAGACCGATGCCAGTCCGTCGCTGAAGTCGTTTCCTGAACGGTACTGGCTCAAGTCGAGTTCCTTGCCTTTCTTGTCGATGTAGAAAAGAAGTCCGCCCTTGAACACACGGCACATGCCGTCGCTGAAAGAGTCGATGATAGGTCCCTCTCCCAGTGGCACCTCGTAGGTGTCGGGTTTGACCACCATGTTGCCCTTGGTATCGATGAATCCGAGGTGTCCGAAGACCATGATATTGCCCACCATGGGGAAATTGCCATCCTCCAGACCATCCACCGTTCTGCAGACAGAAAGCCGTCCTTCTGAGAAGTCCCCACTATTGTACATATAATCGAAGTCGAACACTTTATTTCCTTCCTTGTCGATTGCGATGTAGGTCTGTTCGTCGGTCATGGCCATGGCCACTCCGTCGTGGAAGTCACTGATGACGTAGTGGAACTTGCAGGGAATGACCTCTTTGCCCGTCTTGTCGATGAAGCCCCACAGTTCGGTCTGTTCGTCGCAGACGCGAGCCAGTCCTTCACTGAAATTGTATGCCCTGGCATACTTGGGCATGACGGCTGCCAAAGCCTTGAAATCAGCGTCGGCCACAGTGTCGGCCACTTCAGCCACTTTTTCTGTTTGTTCTGTTTTGTCGGTCTTGTTTGTCGTTGACGTGCAAGCAGTAAAGCCTATCGCAGCACCAACCAAAAGTGTCGGCACAACAGCCAACATCTTAGCGCATAGATTCTTTTTTGTTTTCATAAAGGTGTATATTTAAAGGTTATTTTTTATTTGACTCGCAGGCAAGATGCCTGCGTACCCCGCGTTAACATCCCCTTTTAACTTCCACTTTAACTTCCCTTTTAACTCCCCCTTTAACTTCCCTTTTAACTTCCCCTTTAACTTCCCTTTTAATTGTGCAAAAATACATCATAGAATCGACATTTGCAAGTGTCGATTTGTAAAAGTTGAATAAAGAAGAATCCTTACTCTTCCTTATCTTCTCTTTCCCAACACTTCTGGACAGATTTTCACAACAATTTGGTGGAGGACAATGCATGCAACCATAACCAACACTGACACCAACACTGATAAGAGATACCTACTACTAACGGGCCAATATCCAAGCAAATCAAGAATAGGGGCTTGAAAACCCAGGATTGAAATGAGTGAGTTAGCGGCTATTGCCACCAACCTATTTCCATTGGTGAATAAAAACGAGATAAAGACAATCATCAATGAGCCAACGACTCCGTTCAAATAAAAAAGAGGTACACTGAATGGAAATCGAGCGTTACCGAAATCTACGACATACATTGAAACACGTCCATTAAGTCTTGTCATCACCACACAAAGGATGGCGCATAAAAGAGCAAATGCCAAAGATTTCCAATGATTAGGCGTTTGGAAATCAACCTTTTCGTAATACCTGCGGACATAGAATCCGAAGACAAAAAAGGGAAATGCCATCAAGGCATTCTTTAAGAATAAAGGATTGAAAGGAACGTATCGACAGAAGTATGTTAGTGCACTCCAGATCATGACAAGCAGGAATAGTCTTACGACCGACATTGGTCTTTTTTCCATCATTTTCAGATAGAAAAACATCATGATTTTCACGTTCAACAATGCAAACAGGAACCACACAATACTATTTGCACTTACGTTTCCACGAGAAAGGGAACCGATTAATGTTGTGTGCAAGATATCTACAAGACTTCCATGAAAAAAAAACACACGAACCAGTGCTCCCACCAGAATAAAGAACAATATGGGAACAAATATGGTCCGGAAATATTTCAAGAGTTCTTCTTTAGAAGTTCTTGGTGCATGCAAGAATCCACTGATAAGAAAAAAAAGTGGCATGTGAAAAGCATAGATGTATAGTCTTACACCAGATTCAGGTGGATAGAGATGTCCATAAATGACCAGAAATGCTGTGAAAATTCTGGCATAGTCCAAAAACAGAATTCTTTTGTTCTTATCCATTGTTTCTATCAATTATCGTTTGATTGCAAGCACTCAGCTTGAATAGGAGGTGCGGCATTCCTGCCGCACCTCCTATTTGTTGCCTTCAATGGTATTCGCTATTGTGCGGCAGGAATGCCGCACCTCCTATTATTATATAGAAGTTCATCATTGGGGAAGAATCGATCACCCATTGATCACTTCTTGCAGCAGATTGAGGAATCGGGTGGCATGCGATCCGTCCATCTGGGCGTGATGGAACTGGAGGGAGATGGGGAGTTTGAACCTGAACAGTCGGCGGCGGTACTTTCCCCAAGCGAGGAAGGGATTGTTGTAGATGCCCGAATATTGATTGACAATGCCGTCGATCTCACAATCCGGCAGGGCGGAAGTACCAATGATTGCACAGTCTGCACTCAGGTCGTAGGGTTGGCCTGATTCGCTCACTTGAGTGGTCAACTGCAGGTAGTCGGCATTGAATTGCTGCAAGTCGGTAGAGAACGGCACGTCGCACATACTGATTCCACCGTCCTTCGTCGTCACAATGACATTGATGGCGAGGCGGTCGTACTGCATCAGTTTGCTTCCTTCTGGCACCATGTAGAACTCCGCCACTTGGCTTGCCGCCTTTCCGATGCACCAGCAGAGGAGCATGTTGAATTTCAGTCCTGTGCGCCGGCTGCGCTGGACCAAGTGGGTGACATCGAAGGTCTTGATCAAGGTCACCATGGGCATGGGCGACTTCATCCATGCGGCAAAAGCATTGGATCGCTTGGTGGCTTGCGGATCGATTTCCTTTTTCATTGGCTTTTATATGATGGTGTCCGTTTGAAGTGATTTCTCGCTGATGTTTACCCCACCCCTGCCCCATTCCTTTAGATGGGAGGGGAAT
>CAMOWU010000154.1 GCA_946628545.1 uncultured Bacteroides sp.
AATGCCCTACATACAACTCAAAAACATCCAGAAGCACTTTCCTGATGGCAGTGGTGGCGTGCGAACGGTTCTCGACAGCCTCAACCTGAAGGTAGAACAAGGCGACTACATAGCCGTGACCGGTGTGTCGGGCACAGGCAAGACAACCTTGCTGAATATCCTCGGCACATTACTCCGCCCCGATGGCGGGGAATACCTGCTGAATGGTGATCGCATCGCCTACGACGACGAACGACGCCTGCTTGCACTGCGCAACAGCGAGATGGGTTTCATGTTCCAGGACTACCGACTGCTGCCGCAATTCACGGCTTGGCAGAACATCCTGCTTCCCATCATGGCCGTGCGCAAAAGACCAACGAGCAAAGACGAGGCTTGGGCGAAGCAACTGGCGCAGAAAATGGGGATAGAAAGTGTGCTGCAACAACTGCCAGAAACACTCTCTGGAGGTGAAAAGAGTCGTGTGGCGCTTTGCCGTGCGCTCATCATGCACCCCAACCTACTGCTGGCCGACGAACCCACAGGACAACTCGACAGCCAACATGCCCACGAGGTGGGAGAATTGCTACAAGAAGTCAACCAAAAGATGGCTACCACCATCATCCTCGTCACCCACTCCGACGAACTGGCCGCAACCGCCCATCACCGCTATATCCTCTCCCAACTCACCCACAACTCCCCTCCCCTTGAAGGGGAGGGGCAAGGGTGGGGTCCATCCCTCTAACTTCCCCTTTAACTCCCAATTTAACTTCCCAATTTAACTTCCAATTTAACTTCCATTTTAACTCCCCCTTTAACTCCCAATTTAACTCCCATTTAATCAATGCATTCCTCCCGCACATATTACCGTCGATTCTACCGCCTCGTGGCGGTGGCGGTGATCGTCATGACCGCCGTGCTCACGGGTAGCCTGATCATGGGCGACTCCGTGCGTGGATCATTGGTGGCGCGGGTCAACGAACGATTGGGAAACACACAGACTCTCGTCCAGACGGGAACAGGATTCCTCAGCGACAAGATTCTCCGTCAACCGCTGCTGTCGTCTGCCCATGGCTATCTGCTGACGGAGGGCTTTGTTTCTTCTTCAGGACGCATGATTCCCGTCATGGTCTGGGGCACAGACCACGACTCCCTGCCATCGGGCGAGGCACTGCTGAACACCCCACTGCGAAGGGAAGTGGATGGCAACACCGTAGTGCTGCACCTGCCTTCCAACAACCTGGTGGGTTCTGGCTCGCTCTTCATCTCGCAGAGTTATGCCACCCAACTGCGACTCAGGGTCAAGGGTACGAAAAGCAATGAGGACGGGGGAAGCCTCCTCCTGCACAACGAACAGGTGCGACCGCTCAACATCTTCCTCAACCGCAATGAACTGGCGGAAGCACTGGGTGTCGAGGGCAAAGTCAATGTCATCCTCTCACCCAAAGCGTTCACGAGCGAAGACTTCCAGCACATCTGGCGCCCCGAAGACTCGGGTTTGCAATGCCACAACAACCTTGTTGGCACCGACCGCGTCTTCCTACCTCGCAACGTTGTGGATTCGCTCAGACCCTCAGTCCGCTATCTGGCATATTTCGTCAACAGTCTGGGCGATATCCCCTACTCTTTCGTCACGGCGACCGACCAATTGCATGGCGACGAGGTGGTGCTGACGGACTATGCCGCCCAGCGGATGAACGCCCACATTGGCGACTCGCTCGTGATGAACTATTATGTGTCGCAAGGGGGACTCAAGCAACTGCTGACTCGAAGCCACCGATTCATCGTCAGCCAGATCATACCCATCACTCAAATGCAGGAACAAGCGGCAGTGCTGTCGGCCGACTTCCCCGGACTATCGGGCGTGAAGCACTGCACGGACTGGGACAGCGACCTGCCTATCGACATGAGCCGCATCGCCAAGATCGACGAAGACTACTGGGACACATACCGCCAGACCCCCAAGGCACTGGTCAGCCTCGATGCTGTGGGCAACGACTGGGCGGGTGCCTACGGAGTGGCGACCAAGATAGAAGTGGAAGATACCTTCTCGCTACAGAACCTGACCCCAGAGGCCTTTGGCATCGCAGTGGTGCAACCCCGACAGACCGCACTCAGCGCCGCCCAAAACGGAACGGACTTCGGTACGCTCTTCTTGGCATTAGGGGCTTTTATCATCGTCGCCGCCATCTTGCTCATGCAGAATCCATTGTCGGAGATGTACCATCTGCGCAAACAGGAGATTGCGCTTCTGGGCACGCTGGGGTTCAGCAAACGGCAAGTGACGGGTCGGCTCTTCACCGAAGCCTTGCCCGTGGTAGCCATCGCCGCACCGATAGGCGTGCTTCTGGGCTACGCCTATGCCGCACTGATCCTATGGCTCCTGTCCGGACCGTGGAGTGGTGTCACACAAACGGATGGATTCAGCCTGCATGCCCAACCACTGACAGTGGTCGTGGCTCTCGCCATCAGTTTCGCCGCGGCTCTCGCCGTGCTATGGTTCGCCATCAAGCGGGTCTTCAAGATGCGTCAAAGTCCTACAACGACTTCCAATCCGAATTCACTGCTGCGGGCCTCGCTCCACTATTACCGCAGTCAGCACCAACTGTCGTTCTGGACACTGGCACTGGGTGTGTTGGTGGTCTTCGCCGTAGGACTCAACCGCCCCAACCTCAACTACTTCAACAAGAAAACAAGCGGAGGATTCCAATATTTCGGTGAAAGCCGCATACCCATACAGTACGACCTCAACACAACATCAGGACGGCATCACCTGCATCTGGACGACCTGCCCGAAGGGATGAGGTTCCTGCAACTCCCCAAACACACGGAAGACGAGGCAAGTTGTCTCAATCTCAATAAGGTGGCTACACCATCGGTGCTGGGCATGACCACAGAGGGCATGAAGGCATTCGGCATCGCTTTGGACGCCATGGACGACCATTCCATAGACGATGGTCAGCCCATCCCCGTGGCCATCGACTCGGAAGCACTGATATGGAGCATGATGAGCCAGTTGGGCGACACATTGACCTACCACACCAGCGACGGACGAACCGTCAAGGCAGTCATTGCAGCGACCTACCCCACGGGTATCCTCCACGGACATGCCATCATGCCCATCGAACTTTTCCGCCACCTGTGGCCAGAGGAGGCGGGAAGCAGAATCATACTCATGGACGGCGACGCAACCAGCCTGCCAACCCTCCTTTCGGATTATGGCTTCACCGTCACAACGACAACCGAACGCCTGCAACGCTTCTTCGAAGTGACCGACACCTACCTGACCATCTTCCTCTCCTTAGGCGGTCTGGGACTGTTGCTGGGACTGGTCAGCCTGTGGATTGTGGTACGAAAGAATATCGCGGCGCGACAAGAAGAGATACGTCTCTACCGCACCTTAGGCTACACCACTGAAAACATCATTGGCATGATGCGACGCGAGCAACTCATTGTGCCACTGTTGGCCATCCTTGCCGGTGCGGCAGGAAGCCTGCTGACCATCTGCTTCAACATCGGCGGAGCGGCACGAGCAAGTTGGACCACAGCATCCATCTTGTTTTTGCTCATACTGGCTTTCACTTGGATCATTATAAATATAAGTATTAACCATAAAACTATTCAACAATGCGAAAATTATTGATTCCTTTGGCACTCGTCATCAGTGCCTGCACTACAGCGCAAACCCCACAGGACTTCACTGCAGGAGCCAGCAAGAATGGTTGGCGCGGTCCGCTCAACAATGGTTCCTACCCCGACACGGGCCTGCTCAACGAATGGCCGGCAGAAGGTCCTCAGAAGATCTTCGAAGTGGAGGATGCCGGCAAAGGCTACTCCAGCCCCCAAGTGGTGGGCGACCGCATCTACCTCACAGGTCTGAACGACCAGGAGGACAAAGAGATCCTCAGTTGCTACAAACTCGACGGCACCAAGGTCTATACCGTAGAGTATGGCAACCACTGGAGTGGTTCCTATCCTGAGACCCGCACCACAGCCACCTACAGCGACGGATGCCTCTACGTGGTCAGCGGCATGGGCGAAATCGTATGTATGAACGCTGAGGATGGCAAGATCCTCTGGAGCGTCGATGGCGGTTCGAAGTTCGGACGCAAGACGGGTATGTGGGGCACGAGCGAGTGCCCGCTGGTCTTCGACGACAAGGTCATCTACACTCCCTGTGGCGACCAGACAACCATGGTAGCGCTCAACAAGTTCACGGGCGATGAAGTGTGGAAGACACGCGCACTGGGCGACAAGAGTGGCTACGTCACCCCTATCCTCATCGAGTACAAGGGCAAACGACAGATTATCGGTTCGACCGCACTCAACGTCTTCGGTGTGGATCCCGAGACGGGCGAGATGCAATGGACCTTCGACGACTGGGGACCCAAGCACTACGGCAACTCCTCGCGCTGGGACAACATCGCACCCAACTCCCCACTCTACCGCGACGGCAAGATCTTCCTCTGCCATGGCTACGACATCAACGGATTCCAACTGCAATTGGCAGACGACCTGAAGAGCGTGACTTGCACTTGGCGCACAGAGACACTCGACACACACCATGGTGGCTACGTCCTGGTGGGCGACTACATCTATGGCTCCAACTGGGTGAACAACAATCAGGGCAACTGGTGCTGCATCGATTGGAACACGGGTGCCACCAAGTATGAGACAGCTTGGCAGGGCAAGGGCAAAGGCTCCATCATCACAGCCGACGGCAAACTCTACTGCTACGACGAGCGTCGCGGCACCATAGGCTTGGCCAAGGCAACACCCGATGCCTTCAATGTCGTCAGCGAGTTCCGCATCGTAAATGGCAGCGGTCCTTACTGGGCTCACCCCACCATCGCCGACGGCATTCTCTATGTCCGCCACGCCAACGCCTTCTACGCCTACAAAATCAAATAGTAGGGACGCGACGTGTCGAGTCCGCCACCCCTGAGACCGCCCTTGAAACGCCATCGGGTGGCCTCAGGGGTAGATGACAGGTGTAATCTTCCGCAAGGCAGTTAGGTAAGCCGCCATAGCATGGCGGCCAATATGTTCTGATTCTAAAAACTATTAATAATAAAAACAATGATGAAAGGTTTTACAGGTGAATTTCTGGGGACTTTTGTCCTCACTCTTTTCGGCTGTGCATGCGTTGCCTGCGCCGTGCTTTTCGGTGAATACGTCAGTATTTTCCAAGTGGGCATGGTCTGGGGCATTGGCGTGACACTTGCCATCTATCTGACGCGTTACCTCTCTTGCGCACATCTCAATCCCGCCGTTTCAGTGGCTATGGTAGTGGCTGGACGGATGAAAGCCTCCAAACTACCCATCTATCTGTTGGCGCAGTTCCTCGGAGCCATCATGGCTGGAGTTATTCTCTATTTGTTGTTCGCACCATCTATCGCCAACTACGAGGCCGTGAAGGGCATCGTCAGGGGAACAGAAGCCAGCGTAGATACAGCGCGCATGTTTGGCGAGTTCTATCCCAACCCAGGCGATGCTTCCATTGCTACAGTGTCCCTGCCTTTGGCGATGTTCGCCGAGGGATTTGGCACGTTCCTGCTGGCGTTGTTCATCTTCTTCCTGACAGAAGGGTGCAACGTGGGACGCCCCAGCGAACCACTTCAGCCACTTTTTATCGGACTGACCGTGGCGAGCATCATCTTCTTTATCGCACCCTTGACTCAGGCAGGACTCAACCCCGCTCGCGACGCCGGACCACGACTCGTGGCGTATCTTGCAGGCTGGAAGTCAGCAGCCTTACCCGACTCCGTAGGAGGATGGTTCTGGGTCTATATCCTCGCACCCGTCGTAGGTTCCACTATAGCTGCTCTCTGTTTCCGCTTTTTCCTCGAGCCACTGATGGTATCGAAAAACAAGGAAGACAAAAAATGTTGTTCTCGTTAAGAATCAACTCATCAATTATAGAACTTTAGCAAGTGAGAAGTCGGCCTGAAAGGCCAATATCTCTTAGCCCAGGGTAACACCCTGGGAATATGTAAAACAAACAACCAGCGCCCTGTAAGGGCAGCATCATCAATGAAGGTAACGATTTTGCCCTTACAGGGCGAAACTACCAACCACATCAAACCCTGGGCGATGCACTGGACTATAAGAAGGTTGGCCCTTCGGGGCGCACTTGCTAAAGTTGAATCAATTATTAATCAACTAAAAATGAATCAGACAAGAATAATTTTAGTGGGTGGTTTTCTCGGCGCGGGAAAAACAACCCTCATTTGGAAAGTGGCAGAGCGACTCATGTCGCAAGGTAAGGGAGTAGGCCTGATCACCAATGACCAGGCACCAGAACTGGTGGACAGCGAGTTGTTGCGCCAACAGCAACTGGCTGTCAGCGAAGTGGCAGGCAGTTGTTTCTGCTGCAATTTCAATGGCTTCACAGACGCAGTGAAACGTGTTGGCAAAGAAGCGGACTACGTACTGAGCGAACCCGTGGGCAGTTGCGCGGATCTCTCCGCCACCATCATCCAACCCCTGAAGAAATACTGGAGTACCACGTTGCTTGTGGCACCATTGACCGTACTGGCTGACCCCCTTCGACTCACAGCCATACTCCAGGGAGAGAATGGAGGACTGCATGAGGATGCCGCCTATATCTACCGCAAACAACTCGAGGAAGCCGATATCATTGTCATCACAAAGGCCGACACACTATCGGAGAACAACATGACTCAGTTGAAAGCCGAAACAGCCAAGGCTTTCCCTAAAAGCAGGGTGATGAGTGTCAGCGCCGTGACGGGTGAAGGACTGGACGAATGGCTGGCGGATGTGACCACTCGCACGGATGCAGGCAAACGACTGCTCGACATCGACTACGACCGCTATGCACATGGAGAGGCAGTACTGGGTTGGCTCAACGGAACCGTCATGCTACATGCCCCACAACCAGCCGACTGGGATGAACTGCTCCATCACTTCATGGACAGTCTGCAACAGGCGTTTGAACAAGAATCCTTAGCCATCGGACACGTGAAAGTCATCGCAGAAAGCGGTAAGGACTACGCTGTGGCCAACATCACTGGTTCGGAACGCACAATGACACTTCGGAAAGGGGTGGGTTCAAGCACCGATGTACGACTCATCATCAATGCTCGTGTGGAATGTACACCCGAGCATCTGGACCAGATCGTGAAAACCACACTCACAAAAGCCATAGATGGCCGTTATACCGATGAGGTGACTGCCTGGCGATTCCTTCAGCCTGGTCGTCCCAATCCCACACACCGTTTCAACGAAGTCATCTCATAAGCCCCAACTCCCCTCCCCTCAAGGGGAAAGGCTACGGGTAGGCGACGGTACGTCGGGAATGGGGCAGGGG
>CAMOWU010000155.1 GCA_946628545.1 uncultured Bacteroides sp.
GTCGGGAAGACCAGACTCGAACTGGCGACCACACGCCCCCCAGACGTGTACGCTACCAACTGCGCTACTTCCCGAAACCTTGGGCGTTTTGGCTCACCACGCTGGGTGGCTTCCAAAACCGAACGCAAAGTTAGCACTTTTTTTTGATACGCCAAGCGTTTCAGCATGTTTTTTTTGAAAAAAAAGCACAAAAAAGAAAAAAGGCCTCACTTTATACGTTTTTTGGATTTTCTTCGTTATAGATATTAAGGTGTTCATGCTTTCAGCATCACCCCCCAAAAAACACTTATGATGAAGAAATCCTATCCAACCATACATTCCGTTGCAGGACCAAAACGCCATTCTTCCTTTTTGAAGCATTTGTGGATGGCATTGTTCATGTCTTTGTTCATGCTGCCTCAGCTTTCTTTGGCAAGCAGCAAACCCTATCTGCCACCCTTCATGCAAGTGGATGGCGACTCCACCCATGTCACCATCCACGGAACGGTGACCGACGACAAAAAAGCACCGGTGGAACTGGCACAAGTACACATCGAAGGCACAGCCTCCGGCACCGTCTGCGACCTCAAGGGCCGCTATTCCTTCACCTGCCAGACAGCCGACTCCTTGGTCGTGGTCTATTCGATGCTTGGCTATCAGACCCGCAAGCGTGTACTCAAGTCGCCCACCGACACCATCACGATCAACGTCCAACTCCTGCCTATGGGCATCGAACTGGGTGAGGTGAACGTGACAGAGGTGCGCCGCCAGACCAGTGCCATGCAGGACGTGAACATCAACGACACCCGCCACATGGGCAACGCCTCTGGCGGCGGCATCGAACAAATCATCGCCACACAGGCAGGAGTAAGCACCCACAACGAACTGAGCTCACAATACAATGTCCGTGGCGGCAGCTTCGACGAGAACAGCGTTTATATCAATGGTGTGGAGGTCTATCGTCCCTTGCTCATCCGCTCCGGACAGCAAGAAGGACTGAGTATCATCAACCCCGACATGGTGGAGCGTGTAGGCTTCTCCGCCGGTGGCTTCGATGCCCGCTATGGCGACAAGATGTCGTCGGTGCTCGACATTACCTACAAGAAGGTGCGTGGCACCGAAGGCAGCATCTCCGCCAGTATGCTCGGTGCCAGTGGCTACGTGGGTTTGGGCAACGAGAAGTTCAGCATGACCCATGCCCTGCGCTACAAGACCACCAGTTACCTGCTCGGCACCCTCGACACCAAGGGCGAATACGAGCCTCGCGACTTCGACTACCAGACCTTCATCAGTTGGATGCCCTCGAAGCGATGGGAACTGAACGTCATCGGCAACATCTCACAGAACGACTACTCGTTCAAGCCCGCCGACCGCACCACCAAGTTCGGTACGGCAGAGGACGTGAAGGAATTCAAGGTGTATTTCGACGGTAAGGAGAAAGACCGCTTCCGCACCCTCTTCGGCACCTTCTCGCTGACCCACCACTTCAACGAGTTCAACGAACTGGGACTCAATGTGTCGTCGTTCAAGACCATCGAGCGCGAGACCTACGACATCGAGGGACAGTACTGGCTCAATCAAGAGAGCGACGCATACGCCAACGATGCCCTCGGAATAGGCACCTATATGGAGCATGCCCGCAACCGGCTGAACGCCACCGTGACCAGTTTCGGACTGACGGGACGCAACCGCTTCGGCAACCACGACCTGCGCTATGGTCTGCTGATGAAGAGCGAGAAGGTGGAAGAGAAGATGCGCGAGTGGGAGATGCGCGACTCCGTGGGCTACTCCCTACCCCACAACAGCAACGCCAAGCGCCTCGACCTCATCTACAACCTCGTCTCCGACAACGAAGTCAAGAGCAACCGTTTCGAGGGATACATACAGGACACTTACCGCCACACGTATAAAGAAGGTGAGTTGACCCTCAACTACGGACTGCGCATAGCCCATTGGGACTGGAACGACGAGTGGCTCATCAGTCCGCGTGCCACAGTGGGTTTCATCCCCGCCGCCAACGAGAACATCACCCTGCGCTTCTCCACAGGTATCTATTACCAGGCTCCTTTCTATAAGGAGATCAAGGACACCACCACCGTGGCTGGCAACACCAGTGTGGTGCTCAACAAGAACATCAAGTCACAGCGTTCGGTACATTTCGTGCTGGCCGGCGACTACCGGTTCCGTCTGAGCAACCGTCCCTTCAAGGCCACAGCTGAGGTCTATTACAAAGCGTTGAGCAACCTCATCCCCTACAATGTCGATAACGTGCGAGTCATCTACTATGGCCAGAACATGGCAGACGGTTATGCCGTGGGACTCGACATGAAACTCTACGGCGAGTTTGTGCCAGGCACCGACTCATGGGTGAGCCTCGGTCTACTCAAGACGCAGGAGAAGATCAACGGAAAGTCTGTACCACGTCCTACCGACCAGTTGCTCAACGCCTCCGTCTTCTTCTCCGACTACTTCCCCAACACCGACCGATGGAAGATGACCATCCGCGGCCACTATGCTGGCGGCCTGCCTTTCGGTCCGCCCCATTCAGGCCGTGAGAAACAGGTCTTCCGCATGTCGGCCTACCGTCGTGTGGACCTCGGACTGTCGTACCGTCTGCTCAACAATGAGAACCGCACCCTGAACCGCGGCTTGGGACGTGCTTTGCGCAATGTGTGGCTTGGTATCGACGCTTTCAACATCCTCGACATCAGCAACGTCAACTCTTACTACTGGGTCACCGACATCACCAGCCACCAGTACGCAGTGCCCAACTACCTCACCGGCCGACAGATCAACGGACGCATACTCATTGAGTTCTGACGGTGCCGCATCTTATGTGAATCAGATATTTTTGTGCCCCTCACTTTTTTCATTCAGGGAAAAAATGTAATTTTGCATTATACATAACCCAAGCACAGAAATCAACGACAAAAGATGCATAGACAACACACAATATTAAAAACCGTGATAGTCGTTCTGGCCTTGCTGTGCACACAGCTGGCAAGCGCACAGAACGAAGTGATAGAGGTCAGTTCACATGTGGTTGACGCAAAAACTGGCGAAGCACTACCCTACGTCAACATTTACGCCGCAAAGGGCGTTGGTACCATCACCAACGCCGAGGGCGATTTCACACTGAAAGTAAACGCCGACGCATCGTTGAGATTCAGTTTCGTGGGATATGAGACGGCCCAAATTAAAGCCAGCGAAATGCCCAGCCGGGTAAAGCTCAAACCCATGACGAGAACACTCGGCGAGGTGCAGGTCATCCCATGGGAGACAATACTCGTGAAAGCGGGAAACAAAATCAACAAGGACTACAGTAAGCACCGCAGGGAGAACAGCAATTACTTCTACCGCCTTACCACTTCCTACAGACGCAAGAACATGGCCGAGGCATTCATCAGTGCCAAGTCGGCGGCTAACCTGAGAGACATCACTTTCCTCAAGGGACGGTACGGGAAACTCACACCTGAGGGCCTCACCCAACCCACCATCGCCAACATGAATTTCCACCACCCGTTGGAGCTTGGTCCCAAGATTGCCGACAGTCGCTTCTGGAGCGCACTGCGCACCCCTGTTCCCGAATTGCCTTCGGTCCATTACCTCAGCATCTACTACGACATCGAAGGAGAGGAACTGACTGACAACAAGGGGAACAACATCTACAAATTCAATCTCAAAAGGAAAAAGACCAAGAACCAGTTCTGCATACTCACTGGCACGCTCTACATCGATGCCAAGAGCCTGAAGGTGCTGAAATTCGAAGGACAGGTGGAGAACATGTTTCTCGACATCTTCAAAGACTTCTACCATACCGCCTCACGCATAATGATTGACCTGACCGTGAACTACAGCCATGACAAAGGCTACACGCAGGTGCAAAGCATCATCTACCACATGACTAATGGCGACTTGAGCAGTCAGGCCATACTCTACAACGTGGACGATATGGATCTGAATCTGGAGAACAAGGAGAAAAAGAGCAAGAAGGCGGGCGAGAACATGCTGGCCAGCATCAGCGACGCTGGATTCGACCAAATACTCTGGAACCACTCCAACATCGTGCAGCGAACAAAGGAAGAGGAGATGCTCGCCGGTATGACCGACCAGTCAATAGAGGTCAACGATTCCCTGGAAGAACGGCCTTCCACCCCCATGGACATCCTCGTGGACCACCTCAAGCGCTTCGGACAAGCCCTGCCACAGGAGAAGGTATATGTCCATCTCGACAACACCAACTACTTCATCGGCGACACCATCTGGTTCTCGGCCTACACCACACAGACCAACGACGGAAAGCCCTCTAAGATTAGCGGTGTACTCTACGTCGAACTCTACAACCAGGAAGGCTACCTCGTGGAGCGCAAGTTGGTGGAGATGAACAACGGACGAGGCTATGGCAACTTCATCATCGACCCCGACGCCTACGCGGGCTACTACGAGCTGAGAGCCTACACGCGGTGGCAGCTCAACTGGGGAGAGTACCAGCGACGACACGCTAAGGATGCCGAGGATTGGTTCATTTCCAGAGAGATGCAACACAACTTCTACCGCGACTACGACAAACTCTACAGCCGTGTCTTCCCCGTCTATGACCAACCCAAGGCAAAAGGCGACTACACCGAAACAATGACCCGAAAGGTGATGCGCCGAGTGTATAAACGCGACCCACATACACGAGAGCGACAACTCACATTCTATCCCGAGGGAGGCCAACTGGTGGTGGGGTTGCCCTGCCGTGTGGCATTCGAAGCCACCTGGGACGACGGGCAGGAACTGGAGGGTTCAATAGGTGATGCCAAAGCCGAGAACAGAGGACGGGGTACCATCACAGTCACACCTGCCGACATCAAGCCCCAGGAACTGACGTTCACCACCACCGACGGAGCCGAGGTGAAAGGCCGCCTGCCCGAGCCCGCCAAAAGCGGAGTGGCCTTGCGTGTGGATGTGGGCCGCGACAGCATCGACATCATCGTCCGTCGCACAAGCGACATTCAGACCGACACCCTCGGACTGACCATCATGCGCGAAGGAGTGTTGCAGGTGTTCCACCCCCTCTCAGGCCAAGTCCAACACCTACGGATGGCCAGCAACGGGCTGAAAGCCGGCGTGAACCAAGCCACAGTATTCGACAGCAACGGACACGTTTGGGCCGACCGCCTCTTCTTCGTGAAAGACAGCACCACGACAGGCAAAAACGTGACCATCACTGGGGTGAAAGACTCTTACAAGCCATACGAACCCATCGTTCTGACAGTCAACACCCACGACAAGACAGCTGGAAACATGTCCTTATCCGTGCGCGACGCCTCACACCGCAACGTGCTTTACGACAACGCATCGCTGATGACCGAGATGCTCCTATCCTCCGAAATCAAGGGCTTCGTACCCAATCCGGAGTTCTACTTCGAGCAGAACGACAACATCCACAACCGCGCCCTCGACCTGCTGATGCTCACCCAAGGCTGGCGCCGTTTCAAATGGCAGGAAATGGCTGTCAAAAACGCCTGGCAGCTCACCCACTCCGCCGAGCGCACCCCCATCATCACAGGCAAGGTCTATAAAACCCCCAAGGAGTTCTTCAACTTCGACGCACTCACCATGGCACGAATGGAAGAGCTCGAAAAGGACATGGAAGATCATTTCTCCGAAATCGACGGTTACGACACCGGATGGAACGAGACTGAAGACCAAACGGACAACTTCTACGAGCGAAACACCGACAACCACTGGCAACAGAACGTGGAAGAACTCATCAGTTCCAACACCAGCAAGCCCCACGAGCTCAACGACATCATCTATTATCCAGGCGACTACCAGGGATCTTTCTCAAAGAAAGGCATCCGAGTCCACGCCGAGTGGGTATCGGACGACACCAAGCATATCGCCTCCATCGACCTTGACACGAAAGACGGTTACTTCAAGGTACAACTTCCCCGCTACTACGGCGACTGCTTTTTCTTCCTCAGCGCAGCCGATACCCTCAAATGGAAAAAGAAGAAATACGACTGGATAGAGTTGGAGACGGATGAAATCAACCCATCACTAAAGCACCACGCTAAATGGCGGGTGCTGCCACCAGACTACCAGGTGCGGGTCAACTTCCCCTACCCTCGCTTCGTCAATCCCTACAACTACTACCAGACCCACCTCAACTACTCCTACGACCCCCTGCTCTCGCCCACTGTGCTCAAGGACGGTTCGTTGCAGATCGACGAGGTGAACGTCTGGGGCAAGCACAACACGCTCCGCACGCTGCAGGACTCCATCCCCGCACTCATCGTCGATGCCTACGATGCCTACAACGCTGCCATCGACGCTGGATTCGGACAGGGCACAACAGATATCGTGCGCGCCTACGTTGGTGATTATGGCATGACACGCCCTTATGTCCACGATGAAAGCAATCAGAAAGACTATAAGATCCGTGAACGTCTGGGTTACGACATCGTCCGGCGTGGTATCAACAATATAACCATGGACCCCGATTCGGTCTATCTCCGGCGCAACCTTCACTCATTTCCCAGAGACTCCCACAACCTCACGGAAGCAGCCAAGGCCAAATACTACGACCATGCTTACGTGGATAAGTACGTCATCTACACCGACTATGAGCCACGCCTGTGGGGAAGCGAGCGCTATGTGGGCGCTGACTTGCCAGAGACGCAAATCGCCATCTACCTCTATCCCGACGACTCACGTAGGGCTTTCTACCGCGACCGGCGCTACGTTCTTCCTGGTTTCTCCTACGTCAATGAGTTCTATCATCCCAACTACACCACACGACGGATGGACCAACAGCCCGAGGACTATCGTCGCACGCTCTACTGGAATCCCTACCTCCGTCTCGACGAGGATGGCACAGCCAGCATCATGTTCTACAACAACGGTTCTTCCCACTCCCTCTCCATCGATGCCCAGGGATTCAGCAACGACGGCACCCTACTCAGCGGAAGCAAGTAGTTAAGAAAGATAGGAGGTGCGGCATTCCTGCCGCACA
>CAMOWU010000156.1 GCA_946628545.1 uncultured Bacteroides sp.
ATGTCGGGTCCGGTCACCAGGTCGCTGGTGGGATAGTAGTAGTTGATTTCCTCGTTGCCTGGATTGTTGATTCCATCGAAAAGGCTGATGGGCCAGAGCCATGAGGAGAACCAAGTGTCGAGCGCATCCTCATCCTGACGCAGGTCGTTGATGGTGAGGTTGTTGTCGCCCGTCTTCTCCTTAGCCAGCTGAAGGGCCTCCTCAGGTGTCTCAGCCACGACGAAGCCACCCTGTGGCAGGTAGTAGGCTGGAATACGGTGTCCCCACCAGAGTTGTCGGCTGATGCACCAGTCCTTGATGTTCTCGAGCCAGTTGCGGTAGGTGTTGACGTATTTGTTGGGGTAGAACTTGAGTTCTCCGTTGACCACTGGTGGCAGTGCGATGTCGGCGAAGTGCTTCATCTTGAGGAACCACTGCATGGAGAGTTTGGGTTCGATGGGCACATTGGTTCTCTGCGAGAATCCCACCTTGTTGATATAGTCATTCTCCACCTTCTCCAGCAGTCCTGCCTCGGCGAGGTCCTTCTCAATCTGCTTGCGGCAGTCGAAGCGGTCCATTCCCACATAGATAGGACTTTGTTCGGAGATGGTTCCATCGGGATTGAAGATGTCGATGGACTGCAGGTTGTGCTTGTCGCCCAGCATATAGTCGTTGACATCGTGAGCCGGTGTCACCTTGAGACATCCTGTACCGAAGTTGATTTCCACGTACTCGTCCTCGATGACGGGGATGACCCTGCCCACGAGAGGCACAATCACTTTCTTTCCGCTGAGCCAGCGGTTCTTTGGGTCGTTGGGATTGATGCACATGGCGGTGTCGCCCATGATGGTTTCAGGACGTGTGGTAGCCACCACAGCGTAATAACCCTTCTCGTCGCGGTGCACCACGTTGCCACCCTCCTCAGATGTGTATTCACCCTTTTGGCATTCGTCGGCAAGGTAGTATCTGAGGTGATAGAGTTTGGAGTGCTCCTCAACGTGTTCCACCTCCTCGTCGCTGATGGCTGTCAGCGCCTTTGGGTCCCAGTTGACCATGCGGATGCCACGGTAGATGAGTCCCTTGTTGTAGAGATCTACAAAGACCTTGATGACGCTCTTGGAACGTGTCTCGTCCATGGTGAAACTGGTGCGGTCCCAGTCGCATGATGCTCCGAGACGTCGTAGTTGCTTGAGGATGATTCCTCCGTGCTCCTCTGTCCACGCCCACGCATGCTTGAGAAACTCCTCACGTGTGAGGTCGGTTTTCTTGATGCCCTGCTCAGCCAGTCGGTTGACGACTTTTGCCTCTGTGGCGATGCTGGCGTGGTCTGTACCAGGTACCCAGCAAGCGTTTTTACCTTCCATACGCGCGCGTCGAACGAGAATGTCCTGAATGGTCTCGTTGAGCATGTGTCCCATGTGGAGGACACCCGTCACGTTGGGTGGCGGTATAACTATAGTGTAAGGTTCACGGTCATCGGGTTTCGATGCGAAGAGTTTGTTGTCGAGCCAATACTGATACCATTTAGACTCGACCTCAGAGGGATTGTACTTGCTTGCTAATTCCATTTTCTTTTTAATTATCAGGGCCACTCTACGACCCTGCACTCCACAATATTTCTAATTTCATGCAAAGTTACAAACAAATGGTGATTTTTTGGCAAGAAATTAGGTACAAACATCTTTGAATGTGAGAAAAAAGAAAATTCAGGGTTCGAAATGGTATGAGAAAGACCATGCTATCTTCAAGCGAAAGTCAGTTTTTTCATTTTCCATAAATTATAATTAGAATAATATTTGTACTTTTGCATATTGATAGAGGTATCTAATGAAGATTGAATCCCACCAAATTTAAATCCAAAATGTTGATTTATGACCGAAAAGAAAATAATCCAAGATATTGAACTCTACAACTTTCCTGAGGAGGAAGATGAGCAAAACGGTGTGAAGATCTATGGCGAGACAAGTTACGAGAACCACATGGCCGTTCTGACCCAGTTTCTCCACAATGGTGGTTTTGAAGGTTACGGAAATGAAAAAAACAATCGGAAAAACGAAATCATCGCCACTATCCTCGACTTTCTAGAGCAGAAAAAAAACAAAAACCCAGAACTCGACTTTGAGCCATCAGAACAATATGCAACCTTGTTGGCGGAAAGACCTTACGAGAATGATTTATTCGCAGATTTCTATCATGTACCTTTCCCTTCCCCAAATCATCCTCGGTTCACATTTATCGACCTTTTTGCAGGTATGGGCGGATTTCGACTAGCGATGCAAGCACAAGGAGGAAAATGTGTATTTTCCTCTGAATGGAACAAATATGCTCAGAAAACATATTTTGCAAATTTCGGTGAGATGCCTTTTGGGGACATCACAAAGAATTCCACCAAGAGTTATATCCCACAACACTTTGACATTCTATGCGCAGGATTCCCATGCCAGCCTTTCTCTATTGCTGGTGTTTCGAAGAAAAAGAGTCTTGGCAGAGAAACAGGTTTTAAAGATAAAACTCAGGGAACGCTATTCTTTGATGTTGCTGACATTATCTGTCGCCACCGTCCAAAAGCATTTTTTTTGGAGAATGTAAAGAACCTAACCTCACATGACAAAGGTAGAACTTTCAAGGTAATCCAAGAGACATTGGAAGAATTGAACTACTCTATTCATTATCAAGTAATGGACGGACAGACATATGTTCCCCAACATCGAGAACGAATTATGCTTGTAGGATTTGACCGAAACTTATACCACGGACAAGAAGACTTTCACTTCCCTGTCCAATCCAAGTCAACACGTTCCATTAGCGAAATTCTTGATCCTTATATTGACCAGAAATACACATTAAGTGATAAACTCTGGTCATACCTTCAATCTTATGCAGAGAAGCATCGAGCAAAAGGCAATGGATTCGGCTTTGGTTTGGTTGACCTAAATGGGATAAGCCGTACACTCAGTGCGCGTTATTACAAAGACGGTTCTGAGATTCTCATACCACAGGGAGAAGGGAAGAATCCACGAAAACTTTCACCAAGAGAATGTGCCAGACTTATGGGTTACCCCGATACCTACCGCCTTGACTTGGTTTCTGACGTTCAGGCTTACCGTCAATGCGGAAACTCTGTTATCGTTCCACTCATCACCGCAATTTCCGAACAAATCATTAGAACGATTAATGAATATGAGCGAACTATTGAACACAGCAATTAAGAGCGTACAACAATCGAAAGCGGCATGGTGCCGTTTCATTACGGGCAATGACACAGGTACAACAGGAAGCCATCAAGCAGGATTTTATATTCCTAAATGCGCTTCTGCATTACTCTTCGATGAACCAGGCATTAAAGGAGAGAACAAAGAAAAAACTGTTAAGATTAAATGGCAGGATGCGTTTTTCACAGATAGTTGCATGAAATACTATGGCCAAGGCACTCGCAATGAATATCGCATCACTCGTTTCGGCCGTGGATTTCCATATCTTCAGGATGACAATGTTGGTGACTTACTTATCATTGCCAAGTTCACAGAAGAAGATTATTCAGGCTACGTTCTGAGTTCGGATGAAGACATTGATGAATTCTTCGCCTATTTCAACCTTGCACCAGGAGAGACTAACCAGCTGATAGATACTAGTGGAATATCCAAACCAATCGACAGAATTGATCAGTTGATGAAATCTTTTGTTGCACAGTTTACAAGTTTTCCTGAAACTCGTCAGATGGCAAAGGGAGCAAGGGATTGTTACAACCAAGCTTATGAAGTGACAGAAAAAACACTTAGAGAAAAGTCCGATGACATTCTATTGAATTGGGTAGATACCGAATATAGACTCTTCAAGTACATGGAGGAAAAAATCTATTCAACAATCATATCTCATCCTTTCGCCAACATTGACTCATTTGTGCAAACAGCCAACGAGGTTCTGAACCGGCGTAAGTCACGTGCAGGAAAATCCCTAGAGCATCATCTATCCGAAATTTTCACTCATAATCAACTCGTATTTGAAGAACAAGCTGTCACAGAAGACAACAAAAAGCCAGATTTTCTATTTCCAAATGCGGCATGTTACCATAATCTTCAATTCCCTGCTGAGAACATTATCGTTCTTGGAGCAAAAACGACTTGCAAAGACCGCTGGAGACAAGTATTAACTGAGGCAGATCGTGTAGATGAGAAATACCTTTTCACACTCCAGCAGGGAATATCGAAGAACCAACTCAAGGAAATGTTCGACTCCCATCTGACGCTTGTCGTTCCGAATAAATACATATCAAGCTTTCCTCTTGAATATCAATCCAAACTAAAAAATCTTAAAGATTTTATCGAAATGGTACGAACAAAACAAAAGCATTTACCTAATTATTATCTCTTATTTTGACATTATAGCTATAGTGAAAAAATCAGCCAAAAAGGGCAAAAAAGAAAAAAAATATAAGTGATTTGAGGAATTCATTTGGAAATGTGTATATTTGCAGTGACAAAGATAGAGATGAAGACTGCCATGCTATGGCGGCGTACCTGACCGCCATAAGGGATGGCAGGGGATTACACCTCTATATTATGAACCTAAAAAACACGATTATGAGAAAAAGGATCACACAGACCTTGTTGTCTGCACTTTTATTAATGATTCCGGTTTGCCTGTCGGCAGAAGAGGCAGCGAGCCGCATCGTGGTCCACAACGGCATTGAGTTCATCAAGGCCTTGGGTCCCAACCGCACAGTTGTGATTGCCGCCGGCAGCCACATCAACCTGACGGACGAGGTGATGAACGGCCACATTCCCGAGTTGGGCATCAAACATGTTGACTTGATTGTCGATTCCAAGAAAGCCGCCAAGACTGGTCTGGTGCAGTATGCCCAGGAGAGCGACGGTATGGAGTTGCACATCGCCTACATGAAGAACCTGACCATCGAGGGCGAGGGTGCCACCCGTCCGCATATCCAGGTTCGTCCTCGCTACACCTACGTTTTGACTTTCGACCACTGCGAGAACATCACCTTGAGGAACATTGAGGTAGGGCACACCGACGAGGGCTACTGTACGGGCGGCGTGTTGTCGTTCAACGACTGCAAGGGCATCGAGGTGGACAACTGCGACCTCTACGGCTGCGGTACAGAAGGCATCGGAGCCTTCAACTGCGAAAACCTCCAGTGCTCGAAGAGCATCATCCGCGACTGCTCCTACTACATCATGACCCTTCAGAACGTGAAGGGCAAGATCAATTTCTCCGAATGCCAGTTCCTGCGCAACAAAGAGTACAATCTGGTGAACGCCGACGTGAACTGCTCTAAGCTCAACTTCATCCAGTGCGAGTTCAGGGACAACCATGGTATGCTGTTCAGCGTGGAATGTCCTACCCTGCTCGACCGCTGCACGGTGGTTCATGACGGGGAGATGGGCGACCTCACTTTTGTTGAGAACCACGAGTCGCAGTTGACCACCTCCGAGGATGATTTCGATGGTGATCCTGAAGTTGAGGATGTTGACACCTGGGGTTCTCGTGTGGATGAGAGCGAGTTTCCTTTGCAGTATTATCTGTGGCAAGGCGACTACGCCAAGCAGCAGTTGCGCCTGGCCTTGTGCAGACGCGGCAAGGTGTTGATCGGTGAGGCACTGATTGGCGAAGGCTATGCCTACCCCATCACTGTCCGCGGCCTGATGGACAAGAACGACCAGGTGACCCTCTACCTGCTGAACGGCGAAGATCCCACCGTGGTGGATATCCAGTTGGAAGGGAAGTTGGACAATGGTGAGTTCACGGGTATGGACGTGACCACACTCAAAGCTGTGAAGTTGAAGAAGATGAAGGGCAAGACACCTTACGCCATCGACCGCAGCGACAACTTCGCCAGCCCATGGCACAAGGACAACTACCAGAGTTTCGATGGTAGAGATGGCGACTCCGCCGGCAACTACACATACGTGGGTCCACTCAACAAACAAGGTACATTGGAAATTTGGCGCGGCATCAATGGCGACATGCAGCACTTCAGAGTGGGCATCGTCTGCAAGACGGGTGCCTACCAGTACGAGAACGACAAAGAGGCGATGCTCGACAACCACCAGTTGTTCCTGTCCTTCCACACTTCCGACTACTCGAAAACCTACGTGCTGCGCATCCGCTTCTACGAGGGCTTCGTGACGGTGACTTGTGTGGAGGGTTCGCCCGATGGCATCGTGCCTTCAAACATCACACTGGAAGGCATTTACTTTGAGGTGCCAAGTGTAGGGTGATATTTGAAAAGGCAACACTCAATACCCCACCCCTGCCCCTCCCCTTAGATGGGAGGGGAGTTCATGAGAAATCCGGCTGATACGAGAATGATCTCCATCAGCCGGATTTTTCGGAGCCAGGCGCATAGTCCTCGCTCAGTATTCTGGATAGTCAGCAACAGCAGGCGTAATTGTATATATATTGTTCAGACTTTCTTCATTGGTTTCATTGCCCCCATTATCAAACTCCCATCGCATCGCACTTCATCAACCCTTTTAGCCCGACCTTTCGTTCGAGCACAGCCATTTCATTTGGTACCTAAATGATTGCCCGTTGAAAATATAGATAGTCATCAGATGCGAAATCTATCACATGTTGTGAATTATTTTTGACTATAATTCGGCATTTTTTCAATTATTGCTGAAAAATCATCGGAAAGATTTGGAAAAGCAAGGGAAAATTAGTAATTTTGACAAAAATCCAAATAAGTGGATTTACCCCACCCCTGCCCCTCCCCTGAGATGGGAGGGGAGTCCACTACCCGCCCCTGCAAGAGAATGGGGTGCCTGAAAGGCGAAGTGGGGTCGGAAAGGCTTTAT
>CAMOWU010000157.1 GCA_946628545.1 uncultured Bacteroides sp.
TACTGTCCTTTTGTTTTTATGATTCTCTGCCATACGACACTGAGAAATCCTAATGGCCGATTTGGGTTAAAAACCTGTAGGAGGTTCGGCATTCCTGCCGAACAAGTTGCAAACGATTCAACATTAGAAGCATTATAAACAAAAAAACAAGAAAAGCCCTGTCGCTTTCACGGCAGGGCTTCCGTTTGGCTCACGGTCGGGAGCCGGGTGTCGAATTTAAACAGTGACCGTCAGTAAATCCTAAAAAATACTATTCGCTATTTTTGGCCTGCTTCACTTTTCCATAGGTGAAGAGACCTGCCACAGCTGCTATAGCGCCGATGATGGCTCCGAAAGCAAGCCCTGTGTTTCCACGATGGATGGCATATCCAACAAGAGAGGAAAGGACAACAACTGAACAGAAGCCGAAAATAACGGAGACCATAGCAAGACGTGTGCTTGCCTTGATAGCTTTGTCTTCGAGTTTGTGTCGGTGTTCCATCTCTTTTTCCGCCATGGAAATGATACGATCGGCCGCGCCTGGTGCTGCTTCATTGTATTTCACCAAGGCTTCAGGCGAAGGCAAAGGACCAGCCCATGACTCAACATGCTGGATTTCCGCTTTGACGTGTGCAGTCTGTTTTTTCATAATTCCTCATAGCTTTCTGGAAGTCACGTCCAATGTTCTCCCAATCCGTCTTCATAGCCTCGGAGCCTGACTTGATATGTACCTGCAAGGGATTTTCTGCAAGCCCAAATAGGAACAATATACTATCGACAACTATTTTCATTTTCATTTTTATTGCATGATTATTGTGTTCGCAAAAATAGCACAATATTTCCATTCAAAAGCCATCCGATTTATGCTTTTCAGCATACAAGGAAAAAGAAATGTGTGCGCCGCAGATAGACGCACCCTGGGTGTCTTAAGGAAAGGTTTAAATTTGGACAATAAAAAGGCCTCAGTCGTCTTGCGCCCTGTCGATGCGGTCGGCCGCGGCGGTGAGCCTTGATGCGATGTCGCGCAGTGCTTCCACGAGCCTGGT
This sequence comes from uncultured Bacteroides sp., assembly GCA_946628545.1. Taxonomy (GTDB): domain Bacteria; phylum Bacteroidota; class Bacteroidia; order Bacteroidales; family Bacteroidaceae; genus RUG11857. The sequence goes on from CAMOWU010000157.1 coordinate 1,026, forward strand.
CGTCTCCTTGGGCTTGAACCGGGCAGGCTTGCCGTTCACGTCGTAGCCGTGCAACCGCTGGAGCAACCAGTTGGACGAGCGTCCGAAGTACTCACGGGCGATGGCGGAGAAGTTCACGAGGTCGCCCGCGTCCATCATGGCTAGCCATATCGCGCCGCTCTTTTCCCTGGCCAGTTCCTCACGTTGCTTGTTCATTTCTGCTGTTCCCATATCCGTTGTTTTTAGTTTGTTTTTGAAAAGCGCCACGCCCTCTTGGATCGGGCAGCCTTCTTTCTGTTCAACTCTTAGTCTTCAAGTCGCTTTTCCAAAGCTTTCATCAACCTCTGAGCCTCGTTTCTCAAGTAGTCTCGCTTGTTCTCTTCAATCAGCATCCCAACCACTACAAGGAGCTTTCGACCAATTGTTTGTCTGTCTTGTCCAACTTTCAAGACCTCCTTTCCTTAAGACAATGCAAAGTTAATAAGAGTTTTCTTATTAACCAGATATTTCGATAAGAATTTTCATATTTGTTTATTGTAAACGATTCAACATAAGAAGCATTACAAACCTGTAGGAGGTTCGGCATTCCTGCCGAACAAGTTGCAAACGATTCAACATTAGAAGCATTACAAACCTGTAGGAGGTTCGGCATTCCTGCCGAACAAGTTGCAAACGATTCAACAGAAGAAGCACTATAAACCTGTAGGAGGTTCGGCATTCCTGCCGAACAAGTTGCAAACGATTCAACAGAAGAACATTATAAACTCCAGAATAAAATGTTACCTTTGCAGTATGAAAGAGGAATTGACAGCAAAAATGCACTCCGAGTTTACCGTGAGTAAGGAAACAGACCAGAAGCACCGTGCAGGTTGTGTCTGGGGACTTGTTGGGTATGACGCTCCCAGAGAGAAAATCGAAGAATGGGCCAAAGAGTACGGAGTGGATTATGACATCTGCATCAAATGGAAATCGTACTGGAGAAATCTCCATGATAACTGTAAATAAGGCGGTCGTTTGACTGCCTTTTTCGTTGCAAACGATTCAACATTAGAACCATCATTTCCCGCTGTCTCTATCATTTTATTGAAGAAAAACTTCGTTTTTAATGGCTTTCTTGATAATTTTGCAATCACAACATTTCAAACCTGACTGACAATGAAAAAAACGATCTTCACCACTATCATCACTACCCTACTTCTCTGCGCATGCCAGAACAACACCTCTGCCCAGAAGAAAACTGGCGACGAACAGATTCCAAACGACAGCATCGTGCAGCGTGTCACCGACATCTACACCCACGTCTGCGCATCCTATCCTAATGACCACGGGATGGACGAGAATTTCAACTTCACCCCCTTTGAAAGACCCAACCTCGACAGCCTCTACTGCTCTGCACACTGGAACGAACTGCTCGCCGCAGTAGAAGAGAAGGATGAGCAGTCGGGCGATGAATTGCCATTCTTCGACTACGATTACTGGATCATGGGACAAGACTGGGACAAGTTGCGCTTCGACAGTGTGGCTGTGGCAGAGGTGAAGGACAAGACAGCCACCGTCACCCTCAACCTCTACAACTTCGACACCTGCAACCACCTGACCCTCACCCTTGTCCGCGAACGCAATAATTGGTTCATCGACAACATCCTCAACGACTATTCCGGCTACGACATAGACATTGAGCCAACAGGAATTCGTGAAGACATGGAGGAATACATCCACCAGGACAACTAAAGCAATATTCAAACGAAGCGTTCTCGCTGATCTCAATGATTCTTTATTTCTGTGAGATCTGCGCAATCTGCAAGAGAATTATTTTTCTCGCGGATTTCGCGGATCTCACAGATTTTTTCTGCGTAAAGGTCAAGTGCCCACTGGTCCTTGAGCGATAGAAACAATCAGAATTGAAGGGTTATGGGTTATGTGTGTGTCTGGCATCGCCCTTTCAAAGCCTAATCTACATTAGGGTTGTCACTATAGAAGCGACCCCAAAGAGTTACAGCCTGAATAGATACAAAAAGGCTGTTTTGCAGTTTTGCTGAAAAAAATGGCATTTTGACGTAGCGAAAACGTAACTTTGTCGTATATATAGGCAGAGATGGACAAACAAACCTACATATCATTGGCTGAGGGCTTCCGACGCATGGCGTTGTCGAAAGCAAAACAATTCTATCAAGATGAAACCGAAGCCGAGGATGTGGCGCAGGAGGTGCTGCTCAAGATGTGGGAACGGCATGAAGAACTTGACCTTGACCCCAAGCGACTGCACGCTTACATCACCACACTGACCCGCAACATCTGCCTGGACCGTCAGAAGATGAAGCGACGACATCCCGTCATGCGATTGATCAAGCGGCACAGCGACCATGACGGCAATATCCCTCCCGACATCCACTCCGACGACACACCACAAAGCAGAATGGAGGACGAGGAAGCAACAGACATCTTCCAGAAGGCTTTCGCCAGACTACCCCATCACTGGGCTGAAATGCTGAGAATGAGAATGGAGCAGGAAATGACTTACGAAGATATAGCCCACCTCTTTGGCACCTCGGAATCATCCATCAGAGGCACCCTGAGCAAAGCGAAAAATAAACTACTTGAACTGATCAAACGACAAATGCAATGACCGACAAAGAACACATACAACGACTGCTGGACCGCTTCATGATGAGCGAGACAACCATAGAAGAAGAACGCCAGCTGAAAGAATACTTTTCTTCTCTGGATGATGTGCCTGAGGAATGGACTGCATTTGCGGTAATGATTCAAGGGATGTCGGCAGGAATCCAAGGTGTATCGGCAGAAAAACAAAGCGGAGAAACAACCGACGGGAAAGCCCTCAGAAGCAACGGATATGCCTGGAAATGGATCACAGCCACGGCCGCTTCCATCATTGTCGCTGTCTTTGCCCTCTTCTTGTTCCTGTACCAAAACAACGGTGAAACAGGAAAGGACAAAATCGCAAAAACTGAACTGCCCACAATCTCGAAACCTTCGGAAAAGATGACTGTAGAGACGGAAGCAATAGCCGATGCGCCGGAAGCCGCACCGGAAGCCACGCAACCGCCCCAACCGACTGCGACCAACAGGACAAGTGGAAAACGACATCGAAACACAAACAGGAAAGCCACGAAAAAGGCACCCCCTATCCTCCCCCCCAAGACAAACGACTCCGCCTCTCCCCTACCCGAAAGGCAGAAAGAACCAACGGATGATGAAATCATGGCGGAGTATATCTCCAGCAACTTCACACCCCTCGAAGAACGCTTCTCGCAAGAAAGCACAGATGCCACTTTGAAGGAATTCATGCAGGAAGAGACAGAACTACAAGAACACCTCAACGGTATAGGAAAAATCATCAATGAATATGAATTATAAAAAACGACTATCAATCATAACCGTGTGTCTCACCTTGCTGGCTTTCCTGCCGGCAAAGGCTCAGACCTCTCAACAGTTGGAGCCAATGGCAGAACTCGTTGAACTCTACGAGCAACTCAACCAGGCATTTCCCTACAGCGATTACGTGACCATGAACCCCGACGAGGTGCATTTCTGGGTGAACCGCAACATGATGCCGGAATACGACTTCGTGGGAATCATGGAAAAGATAAAACCCACCATAGAGCGACTGAAATCGCTGCCACACATCGGCAACGCCATATACAGAGAGAACACTCCTGCGGAAGGTGTCGAATATGCCTGCCATCCCAGCCACAACGATGATGTGCAGGAGAACTACGTGGAATTGCTGTTCAGCAGAAACATGATACACTTCTATTACACATCGAAGAAGAAGGCATCGACATTCACCCACCAAACGAGGCAGCAGATTGCGGATGAGATGGAAGAACTCGTCCAACAGTATATCAGCAGACCGAATGTGAAGACCCGCGACATCATGTTCGACGGACCCACCTACCAATACCAGCTGGTGACTTTCAACAACCCACAACAAATACGCCAACATGCCGAAGGCACCATCTACACCGTCCCCAACACCAGCCAAAAGGACTGGCTACGCTTCTTCAACAAAATCCGGGACTACGCCATACATGAGCATGTGCAAGTGGCATGGAACGATGTCTATCGCGACCATGAAGCAGTCGAGATACTGATCGACAGGGACAGCACCATCCCCATCGTCTATGCTGCCACTTGGAAAGACGGTGAACTCACACTGCTCAGACTGGAGGGCACTGAAGGCTTCAACATCATACTGCCACGAATCTGGTCGGAAGACTCACCAATATTCGACCCAAAGAGAAACAAGGATTATATTCAACCATAAACCATAGAATCATGAACAAGAACAAACAACTGGCACTTCTCCTCGCCATCCTTGGCACAGTGTCAACCCCCATGGGCAACATTCAGGCCCAAAACCTGGTCACTCTGGTCAACAATGCTCCCATCGAAATGATTGAAGTGAAGGGAGGTACTTTCACGATGGGCGACCACAACAAGCAGAACCAAGACGCTCTGCCACTCCATCAAGTCACGCTGAGCGACTACTATGTGGGCAGAACAGAAGTCACACAGCAATTGTGGACTGCTGTCATGGGCTACAACAACAGCCATTTCCAAGGTCAATACCATCCGGTGGAAAACATCGAGTATAAGGAAATCATGACCTTCCTGAAAAAACTCAACACGATGACGGGAATCAATTTCCGACTGCTCACAGAGGCTGAATGGGAATACGCCGCCCGAGGTGGAAAGGAAAGCAAGGGGTATGTTTATAGCGGAAGCAACAACCTCAGCGAGGTTGGTTGGACAGGCAACACCAACCCTACTGTCACCACTCACAATGTAGCCAACAAGGCACCCAACGAACTGGGAATCTACGACATGACGGGCAACGTGTGGGAATGGTGCAGCGACTACAACGGTCCATACTCCGACAAGGAAGAGACGAATCCACAAGGACCTAAGAACAAGACCTGGCATCAGGCTAAGGGCGGAGGATACAGCCATTTCGCTTACTTCTGCCAAGTCTGCTACCGCGACCTGAAATATCCTTCTAAAAAAAGCAACGGACTGGGTTTCCGACTGGCGATGGATGCTTCGAAAAGCAATATCAAGGGCATGCAAACCGCCAACCAATGGATATTGACGGAAGAGAAAGTGAAAGAAGACGTTCCCCGCCCAAGCTCACAGATAGAGGAAACGGCAGTCATCGCCAACCCCACCAAAGAACAACTGGTGGGAGTATGGCAGAAATGCCAAGCCAACGAGGAAGGCGGACGGAAGTACGGACTTGCCTTCAAGATCCTGGGAAGCGACGGTTCCTTCAAGAACGTGGGTCTGAGCAACATCAAACAACTGCGTTACGGCTTTGGCGGATCAGGCACATGGGAAATCGGCGACAACTGTCTGGTGGAGACATTGGACACGGGCAGCGACAATATCTTCGAGGGCAAGAAAAACGCCATGGAGATGACACTCAGCGACAACGGCAATCTACTGCACCTGATTTACGTCATGCCAACAACTGGTGCCCGCGTGGACGAATATTTTGAGAAAGTGAAGTGAGCACGTTTTTTGTGCGGCATTCATAACAAACGTTTTTGTGCGGCAGGAATGCCGCACCTCCTACTTGGCAAATAGTCAAGCTTATAATTAAAATTAGTTAAGTTAACAAGAGAAGACCTATAGGCAGCCACTCCGCTTCATCGAGAGATGCAGCGGAGCT
>CAMOWU010000158.1 GCA_946628545.1 uncultured Bacteroides sp.
ATGTCGCAACTACTGGGAAATGCTCTTCTCCGTATTTGCGAGTGCAAAGGTACGACGTTTTTCTGGTACAAGCAAATTTTTTCGCCTGTTTTTTCAAAAAAACTTCCTGAACTCGCCAAAACACACGCAACGCATCATTTCATCAACCGCAATATCCAATCAAAACACATAATTATCGGTGATGATGATGTTGCGGTCGGGATGATAGAAAGCCATCTTGGGACCATGCTGCTGCGCGTTGTCGAAAAACCGAAGGGTATCGCCATAGGAAAACAGGCTGGTGTCGTAGATGATATACCCATACTGCTGGTAGTGGTCCACACGGGTATGGCCGTTGGCGATGATGTCGCCGCAAGCCTCGACGGCAGTCAGCTTCAGATTCATGCCGCGTGCAATCTCCTCCACTGCTGGAATATGCTCGGGTGAACCGATGAACAGATAGTGGAACTGCCGCATGAAGCCCACTTTCTCTTCCTTGTCGTTGTGCTTGCCACGCATCTGGTGGCTCAAGTATGCCATGAAGGCCTTGACGAAGATGGCAGCCTTGATGGGCAGCGATATGAGGAAGTTGTAGTTGGAGAAATGCTTGCGGAAGAAGATGAGCATGGCATTGTAGAAATTATAGACGTAGCGATAACTGCTCTTCTGCGTGCTTTCGCCCTTATAGTGGAGTATGCGGGTGGGAAGATAGTAGTTGTCCATTCCCGTCTTGAGCAGGCGGTAGGAAAGGTCGATGTCTTCGCCGTACATGAAGAAATCCTCGTCGAGCAGTCCGCTCTTGTCGAGTGCAGTGCGCCGGATGAACATACATGCCCCTGAGATGATGTCGATTTTCTCCGTCGAGTTGATGTCGAGATACCTCATGTAGTAGCGACCGAAGGTGCGGCTGCGAGGAAACAGCGTCCCCAGCCCCGACATCTTGCAGAAGGCGACAAAAGGCGTGGGAATGCCCCGTCGCGACTCGTAGGCGAAAGAACCGTCGCACTTGAGCATCTTCACGCCCAGCCCACCTGCCTCGGGGTGCTTGTCCATGAACTGGATGCAATCCGCGAGGGTGCGCTCAGTGATGATGGTGTCGGGATTGAGCAGCATCACGTACCGCCCTTTCGCCTGCCGTATTCCTTGGTTGTTGGCTTTGGCAAATCCGCCGTTCGTCTTGTTCTCAATGAAGACGACCCAGGGAAAGCGATCTCTGAGATACGCCACCGAACCGTCGCTGCTGTTGTTATCTACCACGATGGTCTCCACTTGCAAGCCCTGAGCAGACTTGCAGATAGAGTCGAGACACTGCTCCAGGTAGTGCTTGACGTTGTAGTTGACGATGATAATCGACAGGTCGGCCATGTTGAAGTCAGTGCGTTATTTTTGGTATTCGTTGTCAGATTCCTCTTCCCTGTTGTAGCCGCTCTCTTTCTTCACCTCGCAGTCACCCCCGTTGACAAAACGGATGAAGTTATCGAGTTTGTTTCGTGTGGGCCAGCAGAAGCACAGTGCAATCAAAGGGATGAACGACATGAGCAGGCTGTTGGGGTTCATTGTGAGGTAATAAGCGAACATATTGACACCGGCTGCACCAGCGATGAGCGCCGTGCGGCTGAGGCTCATGCCGCGGTAACAGTTCAGCGGATCACCATAGTGGGTGGTGACAAAGGTTCTGTCTTTTGTCTTTTTGGCAAACAGCATGAGTCCGAGATAGACAGATGCCAGGGCACAGATGACGCCGGCTACCGTCAGTGCGTACTCAGTTTCCGGCTCGTCGGCCAACTCGCCCACTGGCAACAATCCCGTCTCGCCCAGTACGACAAAGACGAGGATGGTGGCCGCCATGAGATAGAAGTCGCGCCTCAAGATGCCCAGCCAGCGTTTGCACTCGCTCTCCTTATAGATGTATTTTTTGTCCATTATAATTGTTGCTCAATAAATTATGGTGTCAGTTCTTGCCCGTGAAAGGCACCCTGTTGATGATCGATCTGCCGAGAGTGATCTCATCGGTATATTGCAGTTCGTCGTTGATCGACATGCCTCGCGCCAGGGTGGTGACCATCAGGTCGGGAAACTTCGACAACTTCCTGTAGATGTAGAAATTGGTCGTGTCGCCCTCCATGGTGGAACTGAGCGCCAGTATCACCTCCTGCACTCCACCCTGCCCTACCCGCTCCACAAGGCTGTCGATCTCGAGCTGGCTCGGCCCGATGCCGTCCATGGGCGAGATGACACCGCCCAGCACATGGTAGAGCCCATGGAACTGGGTGGTCGATTCTATGGCCATCACGTCCTGTATGTTCTCCACCACGCAGATAAGCGATGCGTCGCGAGAGTGCGACGAGCAGATCTGGCACACGTCGGTGTCAGAGATGTTGTGGCAGACACGGCAATACTTCACCTCATGCCTGAGCGAGGTGATGGCCGAAGCAAAGCCATCGACAGCAGGCACGTCGAGACGCAGCAGATGAAGCACAAGCCTCATCGCTGTCTTTCGTCCCACACCAGGCAGTTTGGCAAACTCGTCAACCGCCTTTTCCAATAAAGAGGAGGAATACAACTGGTTCATATCATCTCTTGACCTTCGCCTTGGCTTTTTTCTTGTTGGTGAAAAGCGATATGAACCGATAGACATTCTTGGATATGACAAATCCCCTCCATGCCAGGAAACCATACGACAGCAACTTCTGCGCCTTTCCTTGCGCCTTGATATTGCTCTTCACCTTAGTACCCGTTCCTGACAGGATATTCTGATAGGCAGTCTTCGAACTGCTGATGAGTTGCTGACGCAGCACCCTCTTGGCGCTTCTGAGCTCACTGATGGTACGGAAGTCGGTAGGTTGAATCATGTTCTTCAGTTGTTAGCAATAGTTGTTGTCTCTTCTCCTGCTATCTCTTTCTCGGCCTTGGTGGTCACCCTCGTCACAATCCTGGCCACGATTCTCATGATGAAATCCTCCAGCAAAGCCTTCCTCACCATCCAGAATCCGACACCCAGAATGGCAAACAACAGACCTGTGAGGGCATACCCCCCAGCCTTGCTGCCTATGGCGTCGGCCACGACGGTGGAGAGTGAGATGCCAAGGCAGAAGATTCCCGTAAACAGGAACACGAAAAGCACAGCCAGCGCAATGGCCACAGTGATGCTCACCGTCAGCTTATCGACTGCCTCCAGCTGCACATACTCCTTGAGCAGCGGGAGCAACTGACTGTTCTCGTCTTGAGTGCTCACTCTTGACTTTTCCTCTTTTGTCATCATATCTTCTCAGAAACAAATCACGAAGACATCTTGGCCCTGCTGATGGCTGGGAAGGATGCCTTCAAATGGGTTGACGGTATTCGTTGTCAAAAAAAACATGTGGGGAGGCGGTGGCGATTCCGTCGTTCCACAGCCTCCCTGTCAGTCAAATCTTGTTTAGTCTGCGTCAACTTCATCCTCGGACTCAGGCTCGCTCTTGCCGAACGACTTGATCTTGTCCATGATGCTATCGACAAGCTTCTTCATCTCTTCCTTGTTGAGCTTGGCGCCACTTTCCTTGATGGCTTCCATGATCTTCTTTCTCTGGTCCTCACCCTTCTCTGGAGCGAGAAGCAGTCCTGTTACAGCTCCGACGGCAGCGCCACCTACGAAAGCTGCTAATGTTTTCAATCCGTTACTCATAATCTTTTTGGTTTTAAAGGTTGATAATAAGTCAAGTTCTAACTGCGAATATAGCACATTTTTCAGAAAAAAGAACGTTTTACACGATTTTTATGAAAAAAAACAGAAAAAATTTGGTCAGAAAACTCCAATGTTGTAATTTTGCGTACAGAAAATTTCAAAATCGAGTAGATTGAATTCAAAAAGGAGCTACAAGAAAAGGTATTTTCATCTACTTGTTCCTAACGAAAGAAGTAAAGAGTAATCAATGTTGATATGAGTATTCCGTATAAACTGACTGAAGTGAAAGACAACATCAGCGACCAGCCCAAGCGAGGCTATTACGCTAAAGTGGTCACACGGGGTACGATTGATACCTTGACGCTCTGCAAGGACATCTCGCGGACTTGCACCCTGACGGTGGCCGACCTGAGAGCTGCCATCGAGGCCATATCCGAATCCCTGACCATGTACCTGAAGGACGGCTACAACGTCTATATCGACGGCCTTGGCACCTTCTCCATCTCCGCTGAATCGAAACGAGTGGAGGCTGAGGAAGACCTGAAAGGACAGTCGGTGAAGGTGAAGAACATCAACTTCCGTTCGTCGGTGCGTCTGAAAAACGAAATGGCAGAATCCACATTCGAGCGAGCAAGCGAACAGCGAATCGTGAAGCAACCGAAAAGAAAAGATTGAGTCCTCAACATCTCACCTACCAAAAGAAGAAAACCCAGCAGCGACCAAGAAGAAAAAAAAGAGAGCTGAAAGACCAAAAAGGAGAGACAAGAAGACGATTTCTACGAGTTATCAAAAGTAAAATATTAACAACAAAAACAAATACATTATTATGAGAAAGAATTCTTTATTCATTGGTTTAGCGTTTGTGGCAACTGTTGCCATGGTATCGTGCAAGTCGTCTGAAAGCAACTACCGCAAGGCCTACGAGAAAGCAAAGGCTGAGGAGCAGAACCGCCAGGAGACTGAGCCTGTGGCTGTCACTCCAGTTGTCACTCCAGTACAGACCCAGCCAACTCAGACAATCAACCAAGACGCCTCCAACCTCCGCCAGGAGAAACTCAACGTGCAGAACGGCGGCGTGCTGAAAGCATTCAACGTGGTTTGTGGTTCGTTCAAGAGCCTCGACAACGCCAACAACCTCCGCAACACCCTCGTCAACCAGGGCTACAGCGCTCAGGTGGCACAGAACCCCGACACCGGCATGTACCGCGTCGTAGCCTCTTCTTTCGACGACAGGAACTCAGCCGAGACTTCACGCAACGCACTGCGCTCGAAGTATCCCGACGCTTGGATCCTCTACAGAACATACTAAAAGAAACATAACGGACAGCCCTATCGGCTTCTCCGATACGGATATCCGCTTTAGGATAAATGATAAGTCATTAACGTAAAAAAAGAAATTGATTGACAAAACTGCACATATACACAACATCTCGATAATTACATTCAATAATTTCTTTTTGGTAACGTGAGAATATTTTTAAGAATTCTCTTGCGGCCGCCAGTTGTGAAACTCGCGGCCGTTTTTTTGCCAATTCTTTCAATTCTTTCGACCGACCTGCGGTCCCCACCGACTCCAAGAAATAATTCTCTAATTCAACTTTAGCAAGTGCGCCCCGAAGGGGCAACCTTCCTATAGCCCAGGGCAACGCCCTGGGTTTTTGATGTTGTATGTAGTTGCGCCCTGTAAGGGCAAAATCATTTATTTTATTCATGATGCTGCCCTTTCAGGGCGATTTTTGCTGGTCTTATATATCCCCAGGGTGGTACCCTGGGCTTAGAGATGGTGCCCTTTAGATAAATTTCTCACACTCGGCCAAGTTCAAACGAGTTTGGTATTCCGAACTTTGTCACGATTCGGCATAGCTCAAGCAAGTTTGGCTCTGCGCCCATAAAAAAAGCCACCCTGACATGAGGGTGGCTTCATTTTCGCAGTTCAGCAATCTCAGCTGAAGATCACGGTCTTGTTGTTATAGACCAGGATCTTGTGTTCGATATCCTTCTTCACCGCTCTGCTGAGCACTATCTTCTCCAAGTCCTTGCCTTTCATCACGAGGTCCTGGAGTGTGTCCTTATGGGTGATGCGCACCACATCCTGTTCGATGATAGGTCCAGCATCCAGTTCCTTGGTGACGTAGTGGCTGGTGGCACCAATGATTTTCACACCCCTCTCGTAAGCCTGATGATAGGGTTTGGCACCTATGAATGCAGGAAGGAACGAATGGTGGATGTTGATGATGCGGTTGGGATAGGCTTCAATCATGCGGTCGCTGATGATCTGCATGTAGCGGGCGAGGATGATGGTGGTGATGCCATACTGTCGCAGCAGCTCCATCTCCTTCTCCTCCATCTCAGCCTTGTTTTCCTTGGTGATGGGAAACACATAATAAGGGATGTCGAAACGGTCGGCCACCTGACGCATGTCCTCATGGTTGCTGATGATGAACGGTATTTCGCAATCCCACTCGCCTGCGGAGTAGCGGGCCAGCATGTCGTAGAGACAATGCGACATCTTCGACACGAAGATGGCGATGCGGGGTGGCTCGTCGCCGAAGTGGAGCTCGAAAATCATCTGGTACTTCTGCGCGTAGAGCGTGTTGAAATAGTCGTAGATCTTCTCCCTGGGGATGAAGAAATCATCGAGTTGCCATTCTATGCGCATGAAGAAGATGTTATCCACCCTATCCACATACTGCGAAAGGTGAAGGATATTGCCCTTGTTGATGGTGATGAAGTTGGTCACTTCCGCCAGGATGCCTGGACGGTCGGGGCAGTGCAGCAACAGCTGGGCTGTGTTTTTGTTCGTTTGCATATATCGAGGTGTTTGTGTGTCGTTTCATTGAGGATGAAGAATCATCTGGCTGCAAATTTAGTCTTTTTTGGGGAAATAGTGGTAAAAAAGTCGTCTATACATCCGAAAAATGAGTTTTTTTGGAAGAAAAGCGAAAAAAAAGCGCATAAATTTTGCAGATTAACAAAAACATCGTACCTTTGCACTCGCAAATACGGAGAAGAGCATTTCCCAGTAGTTGCGACAT
>CAMOWU010000159.1 GCA_946628545.1 uncultured Bacteroides sp.
CCGACAATGTCTTGCCCTTTGTCCTCATCGTGGGACAGAGCAATGCGGACGGACGTTGCACGACTTCAGACGCCCCCTCCTGGCTCTCGTCTGCAGGCTACGCCATCGAGGACTACAAGATGTGGAACAACGCCACAGAGCAGTTCTCGACTTTCAGCGTGACCACCAACAACGGGGCAGGAACGGCGAACGGCAGCACATCGACCAGCAACCAGACCTATTCGTTCGACGCTTACTTCGCGCACGCCTATCTTGCACGATACGGAGGGCAGCTCTATGCGCTCAAACACACGATCGGCGCGACCCCGATCCACAGGATGCCTTCAACTGGAACGGTCGCAGCTTCGTGGAACCCCGACATCAAGTCATTCCCGAGTGGATGCCGCCCACTGCTCGCAGAACTCGTCGGGAAACTCAAGAGCGCACGAGGGTGGGCATCGGCTGGTGGCAAGGCGCTCTTCCCCATCGCCATTTTGTGGCATCAGGGCGAGACCGATGGCGACAACAACGACTATCAGTATTACCAGGCGGATGTGGCCAATGTCTTCGGATTTCTTCGGGGATGTCTCGGCGCCCAGAACATCCCAATCCTGACGGGCTACCTGAACGAGCAGTACAAGTCGGCATATCAACAAATTAACAATATACTGGAAAGTCTTGCTGTTCAAGATGAATATCTCAAGGTGGTGGATATGAGTGACCACTTCACTGGCAGAAGTGGCGACCTTGTGCATTACAACGAGTCAGCCATCTCCTACATGGGCGAACAGATGTTCGCCGACTACAACACGCTCAATCTGGGCATATAATGAAAGCGAACAATGAAGCTTCTATATCAATAAAATCCTACAACCATGACTACACACACGAAAGACCTGATCACCTATTCGAGTGCGCTGGCGATGCTGGTCAGTGGCATCGTCCTCGCCTTTCTCTCCTTTTTCCTCAACGATTATGACATCGCCGACGGGGTACTGGTGTATATCGCCCAGGCTCTGGTCTATGCGGGCAGCATCTTCGGTGTGGCGCTCTATATCAAGAGCAAACTCGTGGAGTTCAAAAGTGAGATGAAAAGAATGATCAATGAAGACGAGGAAAATGAAGACCTTAAGGACCTTAAGGACCTTAATGACCTTAAATCCTCAACACCCCATAACCAATAACCCTTCATGAGACACATCAAAGAGATCATCGTCCACTGCTCAGCCACACGCGAGGGCATGGACTTCCACGCCAGCGACATCGACCGCTGGCACAAGCAGCGAGGCTGGAAAGGCATCGGCTACCACTACGTCATCGACCTGGATGGCACCATAGAGACTGGGCGCGACACATCGCAGATAGGAGCGCACTGCACAGGCCACAACCGACACTCCATCGGCATCTGCTACATCGGCGGACTGGACGAATACGGCAATCCAGCCGACACCCGCACACCAGCGCAGAAAGCCGCCATGGCGCGGCTCATCCACGAACTGAGAAGCCGATATCCCGGCTCCATCGTCTATGGCCATCGCGACTTCGCCGCCAAAGCCTGTCCTTGCTTCGACGCAAGAGCGGAATATGGATTGGAGGAAAAATAATCGATTAAACGAAAAATCGATTCAACGTTTATCCGATTCAACGATTAAACGAAAAATCGATTCAACGAGAGATAAAAATCACTCAAACCTCATGGTAGAAGATGGCTTGCTGATGGAGATGAGATGCGAACCTCCATAGATGACAATGGCCGAAACCACCAAGGTGAGGATATTGACACCGATGATGTACCACCAGTTGAACTGGATGGGCACCGCATCGATATAATAGGTTTCGGAGTCGAGTTTGACAAAGTGGAAACGCTGCTGTAGCCAACAAAAAAGCAGACCGAACGCATTGCCGATGAGCATGCCCTTGCCCACGAGCATCAGGGCGAAATAAGAGAATATCTTGCGGACATGGAAATCGGTGGCTCCCAAAGCCTTGAGCGTACCGATGACATTGATGCGCTCGAGCATGATGATCAACAGACCCGAAACCACGGTGAAGGATGCCACACAAATCATCAGCACCAAGATCATCACAACATTCATGTCGAGGACCTCAAGCCAGGAGAACGTGCCTGGTGCGAGGTCCTTGATGCTGAAAGCACCATAGACACATCCGTTGGCATCGGTCTTGCCATTGATCTTCTGCATCATCTGGGCGGTGACAGTCTCCAACTGCTCGAAATCCTTGACCTTGATTTCCAGGGCGGTGAACATGTGATCGTCCCATTTATTGAGGCGGTTGATGGTGTAGATATCGGTGAAGGCGTAGAGCTTGTCGTACTCGGTGAGATTGGTGCAGTAGGTGGCGGCTACAGTGAAACGACGGGTGCGGATATTGTCGGTGGTGATGAAATAGGTGAAAATCTTGTCGCCCACCTTCAGACCCAATTTCTTGGCTTGCAAAGTGGAAAGGACGATGTTGTTGCCTGCCTCCTTCGACGAGAACTTGGGCAACTGACCATCCACAACATACGACTGGATGAACGACAGGTCGTAGTCCTCCCCCACTCCTTTGAGGTTGACACCAAGAAAGTCCTCGTCGGTCTTGAGCATGGCGGTCTTGGAAGAATAGCTCTGGATACGCCCCACTCCATCGACCTTCTTGACCTCGTTGATGAAACTGTCGGTGGCGAGTATAGGTGAGTTCTCGTACTCATCCATATAGGAGAGGTTGACAATCTGCATGTCGTTGCCAAAGCCGATGACCTTGGAACTGACCTCCTTTTGGAAGCCTTTGACCACGCAGACACTGATAATCATGACAGCCAGGCCAATGGCGATGCCGAGCATGGCAATAATGATGGCAGGACGGGAAAAACGATTCTTCCCGTCGCTGTCATGATAAAACCTCCTTGCTATGAAGTAAGAGAAATTCATCCTTGTGTGGAAGATGGTTATTCTGTTCTTCCTGGGTATGCCTCCAAAGCCTTGCGCAGCACGAAGATGGCTCTTTGCAGGTCTTCTTTCTTCAGCACGTAGGCTATACGCACCTCGTTGCGTCCCATGCCTGGAGTGGTGTAGAAACCGGCAGCCGGCGCCATCATCACGGTCTCGTTCTCGTAGTTGAACTCCTCGAGACACCATGCGCAGAACTTCTCGCTGTCATCGACAGGCAGTTTGGCCACTGTATAGAAAGCGCCCATGGGAATGGGGGAATAAACACCGGGGATGCGGTTGAGACCGTCGATCAGGCACTTACGGCGCTCCACATACTCATCGTAGATCTCGCGCGAATATTCCTCTGAAGAGTCGAGCGAAGCCTCGGCGGCAATCTGACCGATAAGAGGTGGACTGAGACGGGCCTGGCAGAACTTCATCACGGCTTTCCTGACTTGCTCGTTCTTGGTGATGAGCGCGCCAATGCGTATGCCGCACTCCGAATAACGCTTGGAGACGGAGTCGATGAGGATGACGTTGTTCTCGATGCCTTCGAGGTGGCAGGCGGAAATATAGGGTGACCCTGTGTAGATGAACTCACGATAGACTTCATCGGAGAAGAGGTAGAGGTCGTACTTCTTCACCAAGTCGCGGATCTGGTTCATCTCCCTGCGGGTGTAGAGATATCCTGTGGGGTTGTTGGGGTTGCAGATGAGGATGGCGCGAGTACGCTCGTTGATCAGTTCCTCAAACTTCTCCACCTTGGGCAACGAGAAACCTTCCTCGATGGTGGTGGAGATGGTGCGGATCACGGCTCCGGCAGAGATGGCGAAGGCCATGTAGTTGGCGTAGGCGGGTTCTGGCACAATGATCTCGTCGCCTGGGTTCAGGCAAGAAAGGAAAGAGAACAGCACAGCCTCACTGCCTCCCGTGGTGATGATGATATCCTCGGGTGCGAGGTTGATGTTGAACTTCTTGTAGTAGCCCACCAGTTTCTGCCTGTAGCTGAGGTATCCCTGCGAAGGACTGTACTCCAGGATCGTGCGGTCGATGTTCTTGATGGCATCGATGGCGCACTGGGGTGTGGGCAGGTCGGGCTGTCCGATGTTGAGGTGATAAACCTTTACGCCTCGACGCTTGGCGGCCTCGGCTAAGGGTGCGAGTTTACGAATGGGCGACGATGGCATCTCGGTGCCTCGTAATGAGATTTTCGGCATATAATCTTAGCGTTTTCGAATTTTGATGCAAAATTACGAATTAAAAGTCAAATAAAGAAAGATAAATTCACGAAAGATGTGTAACTTTGCTTCAAAAGCGAAGATAAGATGCATTTCAGCATAAGAAATAAATCATTTTATTTCGTTCTGCTCCCAATTTGCATTATTTTTGCTTCCAAAAATCAGTAAAGACGATGAAAATAGGAATCATACAGCAAAGATGTGGCAACAATGTGTCAGCCAACAAGGAACGTCTGGCGCAGCATATCCGACAGGCAGCGGCTGAGGGTGCCGAACTGGTGGTGCTTCAGGAACTGCACAACTCACTCTACTTCTGCCAGACGGAAGATACTCAGATGTTCGACCTGGCTGAACCCATCCCGGGACCATCCACGGCTTTTTACGGTGCTCTGGCCAAGGAACTGGACATCGTGCTGGTGACCTCTCTCTTCGAACGCCGAGCTGCGGGCCTCTACCACAACACAGCCGTGGTGATGGAGCGCGACGGCAGCATCGCTGGCAAGTACCGCAAGATGCACATCCCCGACGATCCTGCTTACTACGAGAAGTTCTACTTCACCCCTGGCGACCTGGGCTTCCACCCCATTGACACATCGGTGGGACGACTGGGTGTGCAGGTGTGCTGGGACCAATGGTATCCTGAAGGCGCACGACTGATGGCGCTGCAGGGAGCAGAGCTGCTCATCTACCCCACTGCCATCGGTTATGAGAGCAGCGACACGGATGAGGAGAAACAGCGTCAGCGTGAGGCGTGGACCACCGTGCAGCGCGGCCACGCCGTAGCCAACGGACTGCCTGTGGTAGCGGTCAACCGCACTGGTCATGAGGACGACCCGTCGGGCCAGACGCATGGCATCGACTTCTGGGGCAGCAGTTTTGTGGCTGGTCCACAGGGCGAGATGCTCTACCGCGCACCAGAGTCGGAAGAAGTGGTGAAGGTGGTGGAAGTGGATATGAAGCGGAGTGAGAACGTACGCCGTTGGTGGCCTTTCCTCCGCGACCGACGCATCGAGGAGTTCAGCGGCCTCACCAAGCGATTCCTGGACTGATGACGATTAGACGTTAAGGCCGTTAAGGACGATAATAACGTTATTAACGATAATAACGATTATAACCTTATCGTCCTTAAAAAAGCTCACGTAAACAGGTGGTAGCTGCCCATGAGGATGATATAGCGCGCCACTTTGCCAATGACAAAAGTGATGAGGCAAGCCACGAAGTTGACCCTGAGGTAGCCAAGAGCCACAGAGATGATGCTGCCGAGAATGGGCACCCAAGCCAACAGCCCGCTCCAATAACCATAACGCTGGGCATAACCTATGCCCTTCTGCATCCTTTCAGGGCTGGTGCGCAGATAGCGCATCAGCCATTCTTCTTTTCCAAGGGTGCCTATCCAGTAGTTGATCACACCACCGATGGTGTTGCCCAGCGTGGCTGTGATGAGCAAAGCCGTGGGACTGACGCCCGCAGCGGCCAAAGCCACCATGACCACCTCAGACGAAAAAGGCAGCACCGTCCCAGCAAGCAGGGCGGAAATGAACATGCCAAGAAGGCCGTAGTCGGTAAGGAATTGCAAAACGGTGTCCATGAAAATGAATACTTATTGAGTGTACTTAACCTGACAGATATATCCTTAAAGACAATGATTTTCCCTTAAATCCATCATCACAATACAAAATTACAATAAAAAAAACACAAAGGAGATTCCAATTAAGTATTTTTTTGTAATTTTGCCTTATCTTTTACCTACAAAAGAGAAGTGAAATAAAAAATCATTCCAACATAAATCATTAATAAATTATGAAGTGTAGATTAACAATCCTGTTACTAACATTGATTAGCATGGTGGCCAACGCCCAAGAAAACGACCCAACATCCACGACACAAGCACCCGTTCCTCCCAAGAAAGCAGTAAGGACGCTATCCCTGATTGGTGGTCCTGCATGGATTGCCTCCAATGTCTATACCCCAAGCGGAAAATACCATTGGCGAAGTGGTTTTGAGTGGGGAGGCGAACTCACCGTCTTGTACGCCAAAGGCTGGGGTTTCGGCTTTGCCTACATGCACAACCAGACCAAATATCCCGATGGAAAACTCACCCAGAATTTTGTTGGTCCCTTAGTAGCCTATGGCCGCGACCTGTCCAAACATTGGCGTACTAAAGCATCCTTGGGGCTTGGCTACGGAGATGTCAAAGAAGGTCCGAAAACAAAGAACTTATTCAATGGGGTGACCGACGACCATACACAGAATGGATTCTGCGCCCGCTTTGCCATAGATATCGAGTATATGCTCTCCCAAAGATTTGGAATAGGACTCTACATCCAGGAAATCAGACTATTCACTGAAAAGTCAACGTTTTATTACAATGGTGAAAAAATAGAAGACAACGGCACGGGACGTTTGGGAGCCAATTTGGGACTCCATCTTTATTTGTAAGAAC
>CAMOWU010000160.1 GCA_946628545.1 uncultured Bacteroides sp.
GCTTGAGCTATGCCGAGCGTGAGCATTTTAGGCGAAGCCAATGATCAATGGTCAATGGAAATAATTACTTCACGAGCACCTTCTTGCCGTTGACGATGTAGAGGCCGGGAGCCAGACCGCTGACGTCGGCTTTGTCGCTCACACGCTGACCACTGATGGTATAGATGCCACCCTTGCCAGCGGCGGCGTTCTCCTCCATCTCGATGCGACGGATGGCATCGGCGAGCTCATCATCCACACTGACACCCAACACATTGGCACCACCACCGCTGCTTCTGAACACAGTTCTGAAAGGCGGAACCTTCACGTTGTCCTGAATCTGCCAGAAGTGGTCGTGAGCGATGTAGTAAAGGTTAGGCTCAGCACCAATGTCGAAGTTCTGCTCACTGTAGTAGCCCTGATGGGTCCAGCCTGTGAGTTCTGTGTCGATGATGGCGTCGGTAGTGTTCTCAACAGTCACATTCGTATTGCTGATGGTAATAATGCCTGCCACACCGTCCATCTTCCTCAACAACACAGGTGTGTTGGCCGGTATCTCATCCTCGATATGCGTGAAGTTGAGTTCATCGCGCTCATTGACAAGGTCTGTGGCAGTCGTGTAATTGACGTGGTTGTAGAAGTGCACACGACTGGTTTGGCTGAACGGATAAGGCAGGATGACTGTGCCATAGACGTAGGTCATGTTGCGGGTATAAGTGGCTGTGTTGACAGGGAAGGGACCTTTGGTGATTACCAGCGGAACGAGGTCGGTGACAACGAGGTTCTCACAAGTCAGGCTGCCACTACCATCATCCACCACTACATTGGCTAAGACACCATCGGGAGCAGTGGCAGCAATGTGAGCCGCCTCCTCTGCCGTGGCGTAAATGATTTGGTTCTTGTTGCTTGGATACAAGATAAGTTCTTCCGACGACTGGCTCATCAATGTTTGGAACTCCTGAGAAGTCTCGCTCAGTGTGAGTTCAGCCTCATTGCTGTAGGTCCAATGATACATCTGATACAACTGTCCGTCGGTCACAGCCTCGGGATCCTCTGTCACGTAGAAGAGTTGGAAGTTCTTCACTTGATAATAGTGTAGGTCGGAACGAATGCCGATAGTGGCTTGGTTGCTCTCCCCCACTACGAACTGCACTTCCACCTCCTCAAAGTCGAAGTTACCTGGACCACCCACAACTTCAGTGGAACGTCCCACATCACCTCCGTCAGGTACACCAAAAAGGGCGATTTGTGAAGTACCGTCGTGGGTATCGGTAGCCACCTGAGCCACAAGTTTGTATTGTCCTTGCGGCAGGTAACTGACGAGTTGCTGAAGAGTGAATTGGGTGATTGTGGGTGCCCAAGCGTTGAAGACGCCAGTCTCTGTATTGGTCCATACATCTTCACCACCTGAATGCTGGTCAGTAAAGGTCCAAGAAGTAGGATAGCCTTTATTGGCATTTCCACCCTCACTGATAGCAGTCCTCTGGGAGAAGTCGGCATTAGCAATGGCACTGGTGGCTTCCCCGCTTGCTTGGGCAAAAGCCCTGGCATTGTTGAGCACTAAGATGGCGTGTACGCGCTGCTCGGGCGAATCGAAATCCTCCTCATGTCCTTCATAGCCGCCCCATTGGTCGATGGCAGCCTGGATAACCCCAGTCTGGTCGGTCGACAGAAGTTCCCTGGCCCTGTCGAGTGCGAACTGGTACATGGAAGTGGGGATCAGCACCAGATGAATGTCGGTCACCAACACTTGCGGTGCGTTTCCTCCACCTACATTGGCATCGTTCGATTTGAAACCAAAGGAAAGGTCGAATGTTTTGTAGTCCCCTTCTTCTATGGTGAACTCCACCGATTCCTCATCCTGCCATCCTGTGCCAGGACTGGTCAACGAGGTCTGCACTCCGTCGAGTGTGAAATAACAGAGGTCGTTGGTGATGTTGGTGCTTTGGGTAGCGATTTTGTAAGTGAGGAAGTAATGGCCGGCAGGAAGCATTCGCTCCTTGACGAGTTGCATGGTGACGGGATAACCATACCATCCCTTGCGCACCAACAACGACGGGTTATGGGTGGCGTCATCTGTCTTCTTGCCAGTCTGCAACCAGTCTGCATTGTGGATCAATCCATCGACTTTCAAATCCCATCCTTCCGTACGAAGCATGTTGGGATAGTTGCTGTCGTAGGCGGCTCCCACAGAGCCTGAACCGTCGAGGTTGGCGCCGAGGAAGGCATCCATATCAATGGATTCGGCTGGGTGCCCGTCGGCATAGACATGGAATTCACGTGATATGTCGGTGAAGATAGCGGTAATGGCAGCGTCAGAGGCTGTCACGTCATTGGTGGTGTAAGCACTCACATCGAGCCCCACGGACGCATTTCCTTCCACCAGGGCGCGGTATCTCTGCCAGAGGGTCAGGGAAGCCTCGGCCTTGTCGAGTTGATCATTGAGTTCGTAAGCAATCTGGGCGTATTGTGCAAAAGTGTAGCCAGAGTTCTGGGCTGCGATGGCGGCATCGGCCTTAGACTTGAGTTTGTCCCATGCCTCCTGGCTGAGCGATACGCGACCATACTCTGTACCACTGGTGATATAATCCTCGAAGTGCCATCTGAAACGTTTCAAGGCATCTTCCAGCACATAGTTCTCGCTGCCACAATAACTCAGAGACACATTGTCGATACCCATCCAGTTGGCAGTGGCAGTAGTCTGGTTCAGACCGATTTCCAATGTGCCGTCATCCACATACGTGTAGATCTCATACATGGTGGGATCTCCAGTTGTGAGGTAGGCCCTGTTGGCATCGGCGAAGACATACTGGCTGGTGTTGGGACTGGCGAGTGTGTTGACAAAAGCGGCGATGCTGAGTTTATAGGTTCCGCTGGGAAGTCCGGTGATGGTCTGGTACATCTTGTTGACCTTGGCAGATGGGTCCCAGTTCTCCCAGAAGTTACCGGTGAAGGCGCCTGTCTGGTTCGAGGCTGTCTGGCTGTTCTGAAAACCACCGGTACTCGACCATCCATCAACATTCGAGTTGAAATATCCATTGAACACATAGTTAGTGGCTACGGGGTTCTCAAAGGTGTGGTCGTAGAGTGTGAGGTGGCTGACGTAGAGAACGGGGGTGGCTGTATGCCCTGTGTTGTTGCTCCCTGTACCGTATCCAAGGCTGATTTTCACCTGTTTGGCTTCCAGCAATGAGAAAGAGATGCTGTGTGGAGTCCAGGATGTGGCACCTTGCATCCATTCGGTGTTGCTGTCGGTTGTTCTTGTGCCATCAATCTCTACGTAGAAGAGGTTGTCGTAGGCCTGATTGGAAGTGTTGCCGTTTCTGTTCTCCACATCGTAGGTCAGTTGATAGTTGCCTGCAGGAAGACTGACGGTCTGAATGTAGCTGGAGTAGTTGCCCTGCCAACGGCACTCGAAACCTGAGCAATATTCCGTTGAGAGGTGGGTTCCGTCGGTAGTAGAGGCGGTATTGGTCAGAGCGGGATTGAAACCTGTTCCCATATCGTATGTGCCGATTTCGCCATTGCCGATGGCAGAATACCAAGTTGAGCAGTATTCTGTCCATCCGTTGGTGGACGAGAAGTCAGCGTCAGCAATCTTGTTGGTGACGTCGGTTTGTGCTTGTATGTGGATGCTCGTGGTAAGGAGCAGGAATGCGAATGATAATAAATGTCTCATCTTTCTTACTTTGTTGTTGATTGTTGTATAGTGGCTTTGCCGCTTGATGATGATATTGTTCACTGTTGCGTTGTTACGGGATATTTCCTGCTATGGCTCAGTTGCCTGTATCCGACGATTCAGAGGGGAAAGGCGACTCGTAGAGATACTCGTCCTGACGGTTGGAGGGGTTGATCCATTCCAACTTCGACTTGTCCTGCACCCATTCCTTATACAAGGGGTAGCCCTTGATGATGTCGGCACGCTCTTTGGGCCAGAGCCAACTGTCGGTCACGAGCACGATGGCCTGTGGCACTCGTCCGGGGTCTTCCTCGGAGAGGTCGATAGGACTGATGCGGATCTGCGTGTTGCTGTTCTGTCCGTCGTCGTAGGTGACGGTGACAATAAACTCCTTGGCATCATCGGAGACGGTGAAATCGGATGGCAGTAAGATGGTGTTCTCATCAAAGACAAAGGTCGGTATGGTTTGTGTCTCTGCATAGGGATACTGCAGTGGCAATGCTTCCACGTAAGTGCCGGCATTGGTGTTGATGATCACGTTGTCGCCTGTGTATTCGTTTCCGTCCCTGTAGAATTTTGCGCTTGGGCTGTAGCCAAAGACATTGTGGACGGAGTTCCAGATGATGTAGTCCCCGAAGTTGAGTTGCAAAGGCAGGTGTCCGCCTGCGCAATGCGCCTTCAGTGTACCGGTGGTCTGGCCCGATACATGTTCAAGGGTCAGCACCAGGTCGTTGAAGTCGAAGTCGTCGGTCGTACCAAGGTCTTCGTATGCAATGGTATAGACAATAGGCTTCTCTGGCTCCATGGTGGCTGTGCGCTCGATGAAGATCATGATGTCGTTGTAGTCGTTGTCGGCACTGGCTTCATCCAGTCCGATATCCTCAAGTCCAATCACTCCGTAGTCCGTCGTAGTGGTCGTTCCATTGCTTTCATCCGTGAACTGAATGGAGGCATAGAGACACTGCTTGTGGTTGTTGGGGTTGCGTGCCGACTCTGAGTAGAAGGTGGTCATACCTTCGGCATCGACGCTCTTGCGGGTGGCCATGCGTCTGCGGTTGGTCTCAGCCACCTTGGGGTCGGTGAGCACACCCTCAGTGATGTCCACCTCGCCTGTCTCCACCTGGTCAACGTTCCAGTAGGCTCGTTCCCTGACGTAGAAGCCAAGTCCCTCACCCGGCTTCAAACCGACGGTGCATGGCTGTCCGAGGACGGCGCGGCAGTCGGAATAGGGCACGCGGTTGGAGAGTTTGTAGAGACGGATGTTGCCGCCGGCAAACCAAGATCCTGCAGTGGCACCGAAACTACCATTGATTTTGACTTGGACATCGGTTGAGAAATGTCCATCGACAGAGTTGTCGAGGTAGAAATAGCGGGTATTGACGCACTTTCCCTGGTTCATCCACCAGTTGGCGTATTGGTCGGAGTTGGTGTTGTTCAAGAACAACTGATTGGGGTAACTGGCGTCGGTCTTGTCGGAGAGGGCAGTCCAGTTGGTCATCCACACATCGGGGACATTGTCGTACTGTTCCACCTCTTTTGTCGTTTCATTATAGAGCACGCGGTGACCGCCATTGGCTTCCAGTTTCACCCACGAGTCGGTGGCCGTGCCGTCATAGCCTTGACGCAAGAAGCCGTCGGCCTCAAGTTTGTAGAGGCCCTGGGAGAGTTTGACGTCCTTGGCAAAAGAGAATGTAGAGGCTTGGTTGCCCTGATGATAGAACTCATAGACAAACCTGGCTGTGGTGTTGAAAGTCACTTGTCCTGAGTCGTAGGTTGGCACCCATCCCATGGCGGAATAGTTCGGATTGGTGACGGTGCCATCGTCGTATGCACCCAGTGCTATACCATTGCCTTCGGCGTCCTGGGTGTTGGTGATCCTGAGACATGTGAGGCTGGAAGGGCTATCATAAACAGGCACGTATGAGTCGAGTGTGAATTCCTTGGCGGGGAACTGCAAATACCCGGTTGGTGTGAATGTGGAGGCATTGGTGATGTCTGCTGTACCACGTGCCACGGCGAGGAAGTTGGGGTCGTAGTGGATATGGATGTCGGCATCGTTGCCCACAAGCCTGTACTGATCGACATCGACATTGTTCTCATAGACATCCACCTGTGCCTTGATGGCTTTGGTCTCAATGTCGTAGATGTAGTAGCCCACTACGTCGTGACGACCGGCCTCGTACTCCATGGGATAGAAGGTGATGTAGTCGATCGCACCGTTTTTCCTTGTATCATACTCAAAGGTGAAGTCGGAGGCATAGGCACTGTGGTCCTCGGCATGCTTGAAGAGGTTGAAGGGCAGAATGCCGTTGTAGGAGCCATCAGTCTGGGTGCCTTGCAGGAAGCGATAGAAAGCCTTACTGAAGACACCCCATTTCTTGCCGGCCTCATCAGTGCCTCGATTCTCATTGTTAATCAAGACTGAACCGTCAGTGAGGTCGTTCTTCCAGTTGTTTTCGTTGAAGCCCTCAGGAAAACTGATATTGGGGTTCTCGGGATAGTTGGCTCTGTCAGTCTCATCCTGATGATAGATGCTGAAGGTCTGGAGGAATTCCTGTTGTGTGCCCACAGAAGCCATCTTGGCTTTCACCTTATTGTCTGGGGCTACAAGTTCCACTGAG
Organism: uncultured Bacteroides sp.; assembly: GCA_946628545.1. GTDB lineage: Bacteria > Bacteroidota > Bacteroidia > Bacteroidales > Bacteroidaceae > RUG11857. Next base: position 6,280 of record CAMOWU010000160.1, read on the forward strand.
TACTGGGTCAGTCCGTCGTGCTCATAAGCAAAGTGCAGGGTGCTGACAGTACGCGGCACGTCGCACTTGAGCACCATGCCGGGGTTGACATTCTTGAACTCACCGAGCAGATGGGCACCAAGTCCAACTCCAGGCGTGTTATCATAGACCTTGAGTGTGTAGTTGGAGAAAGGAGCGTCTGCGGTGATGTCAACGGCTCTCACCATGTTGAAGTTGTGGCCTTTATCCACCTCTCCAAACTTCTCAATAAAGTTTTTCTCGTAGTTCTCGTATTTCTTCA
>CAMOWU010000161.1 GCA_946628545.1 uncultured Bacteroides sp.
AGCTATCTTTCTTAACTCTTAACTCTTAATTCTTAACTAAAAAAAGCCTCATGAATAGAAACGTATATAGAAATGTAGCCTTAGTGACAACGGTGTTCGCACTGGCATTGTTGTTCATGATGGGTGTGAGCTGGGTACAGATGCGCCGCACCACACCGCTCCAGACGGAAGTGATGGAGACGCTCAAACAACTCAATGAGAGCAATACAGAGAATGCAGAACTGGCAGAACAGATCCGTCAACTCGACTTGCTTTCGCGCAAGGCTTACTTCACCCAGGAAAGCCAGTTGAAAAACGGCGCATGGATCCTGTGCCTCATGGCTGCCGTCATCGGCCTCAGCCTGCGCATGTACTACAAAGACACCAAGAACCTGCCGGAAAAGGAACTCCACCCCATCGACGAATGGATGACCAAAAGCAAGGCACGCAAGTACATCGGTTGGGGTGTGGGCGGACTGGCGGCAGCAGGCTTGTTGTTGGCCATCTTCTCGTCACCTGCCGTGCGTGGCTGGATGAATGGATTGGGCAACAAACCGCTCCTGGCCATGACGGACTCGACGAATGCTGTGGCACCGACAGTGGAAGAGAGTGTGAACGACACTGACAGCGCCCAAACGGCCGTCGCTGCCACCGACACACTGAAAACGGACAGCACACTACTCGCCAAGACGGAAGAGGCTGCCGAGGAAAGCAAAGCAGACTCCTTCCCCACACCCAAACTCACCTCCAATGCCTTCCGTGGCAACAACTCCTCAGGCCATTCCTCTGCACGGGGCATACCCACAACCTGGAACCTGAAGAGCGGAAAGAACGTGCTGTGGCAGAAACCCATTCCCAAACATGGCTATAACTCGCCCGTCATCAACGGAAGAAACATCTTCCTCACGGGTGCCGACGCTAAGGCACGCGAACTTTATTGCTTCGACCTCTGGACGGGCGAACTGCGCTGGACCGTGAAAGCGGATGGCATCAGCGGATCACCGTCAGCCATGCCGAATGTCACAGCCGACACAGGTCTGGCGGCATCTACTGTTGCCACCAACGGAAAACAGGTTTGCGCCATCTTCGCCACGGGCGACGTGATCTGTGCCGACATGGATGGCAAACGGCTGTGGGCCAAGAACCTCGGTGTGCCCGACAACCACTACGGCTTCGCATCATCGCTGCTGATGTATGGCAACGAACTGATCATCCAGTACGACAACAACTCCAACGCCAAACTCATCGCCCTAAGCGTGGCCAACGGCAATCAACTCTGGAGCAAGAGCCGAAAGGACAAAATCGCATGGAGCTCACCCATACTCACCAAGGCGGGTGGCCAGCAGGCCATTGTGGTCATGGGCAACCCCGCCATCACCGCCTACAATGCCAGCAATGGCAACGAACTGTGGCGTGTGGAGTGCATGAGCGGCGAGGTGGGCAGCAGTCCCTGTGTGTCCAACGGTGTCGTCTATGGTGCCAGTGAGTATGCCACCTGCATTGCCATCAATGCGGAGACAGGCGAGAAGATTTGGGAGGCTGGCGACTGTCTGCCTGAGTGCTCCAGCCCAGTGGCAACCAAGGACTTGCTCTATGTAGCCACCAGTTACGGTGCGGTCTGTGCCTACAACACGGAGAACGGAGAGGTGGTGAAACAACATGAGTTGACCACTCCTTTCTATTCTTCACCAGTCATTGCCGATGGCAAGGTCTATCTGTTCAGCAACAGTGGCAAATGCTATATCTTCTCCACGGGCAAGGACTTCAACCTCATCAACAGTTTCGAGACTGGCGAGAAGACCTTTGCCACACCGGCCTTCACCGATGGAATGATGGTGGTGCGCACTGACAACAGCCTTTACGTCGTAAAAAACAACTAATCATTATTGCTGAAATTAAATTCTGGAATAAGAGGTATGCTAATTAGAGGTACACTACTATCTTTCTTAATTCTTAACTCTTAATTCTTAACTCTTAATTCTTAACTACAAGATGGCTTGCGAGAATTGCAACATCACATCCCCTGAAGCGGCCCGCGAGGCCATACTCACCCGCACCGATGCCATTATCGGTCGTGTGGGAAGCCGACGTGAGCACATCATCCCCTTGCTCCAGGCCCTGCAGGATGAATTCAGCTACCTGCCTTCCGATGCCCTTGAGCGCGTCTATCAGACGACTGAGATCGACCGCGCTCAGGCCATTTCCGTCGCTACATTCTACGCACAGTTCCGCATGATTCCCTACGGACGCCACACAATTCGCGTCTGCTGCGGTACGGCTTGCCATGTGAAGGGGGCGAAAATCGTCTATGACGCCTTCCGGCGCGAACTGAACATCGCCGAGGACTCAGTCACAACCGACGACCAGCAATACAGCATCGAGAAGATACCTTGTCTGGGATGCTGCGCCCTGGCACCAGTGGTGCAGATCGACAACAAGATTTTCGGTCATGTGCAGCCTGGACGTGTGAATGAGGTGCTGGCTGAGTTCGAGCAGTTGATGGCGGAGTCGGGAGATCAGAAGGAAGCGACAGAGGAACAGCACTATCAAGGTGAGGTGCGCCTGGGAATGGAGAATTGCTGCCAAGCCAGCGGCACAGCCGTGGTGCGCGACGCCGTGGAACAGGCATGTCGCGAACTGGGCATACACGTGGCCATCAAACCTGTGTCGTGCGTGGGAGCCTGCAACCTGGTGCCGATGATCGATGTGGCGATGCCCGATGGACAAATCACCCGCTATCCCAACATACGACCCGATGAGGTGAAGGAGGTGTTGCTCCATCACTTCAAACCTGCATCTCGCTGGCGTCGGCTGCGCAATTCGCTGTTCAATCAAGTCGATATGTTCCATACCGACCAGACATGGGACAACATCGTGTATCAGAGCGACTTCCAGCGCAACCAGAATATCAACACCTTCTTGGAGGGTCAGTACCGCATCTCCACCGAAGGCTACGGACTGATGAACCCACTCGACATTGATGAGTACATCGCGCGTGGTGGGTTCGACGGTCTCCGCAAGGCCTTGACGACAGACCGAGCGACGCTGATTGCCGAAGTATTGAAGAGCGGCATCCGCGGACGTGGCGGTGGAGGTTTCCCTTCTGGACGCAAATGGCAGTTGGTCTTCAACGAGAAGGACAGCGAGAAATATGTCATCTGCAATGGCGACGAGGGCGACCCAGGGGCCTTCATGGACCGCATCTTGCTGGAGAGCTACCCATTGCGCATCATCGAGGGACTGATTATTGCCGCCTACGCCGTGGGGGCATCCAAGGCCATACTCTATATACGAGCAGAATACCCACAGGCGGTCATCCGCACTCGCCGCGCATTGGAGATGTGTCGCGAGAGGGGATTCATCGGACAGGAAATCCTGGGGTCCAGCTTCTCCATCGAAGTGAGCATCTTCGAGGGAGCAGGGGCTTTCGTCTGTGGAGAGGAAACGGCGCTGATTGCCTCCATCGAGGGCAAACGGGGTTTTCCGCATCTGCGTCCACCCTACCCTGCTCAACGTGGACTCTTCGGTCATCCCACGCTGATCAACAACGTGGAGACACTGAGTCAGGTGCCTTTCATCGTCAGTCATGGTGCTGATGCCTACCGTGAGGTGGGAACGGAGGGCAGTAAAGGCACGAAAGTGTTTGCCTTGGCTGGCAAAGTGCGGCATGGAGGACTGATCGAAGTGCCTATGGGCACCACCCTGCGGCAGATTGTGGAGCAGATAGGTGGAGGCATGGAGAACGACGAGCAGCTGAAGGCGGTTCAGATTGGTGGTCCTTCAGGTGGATGCATACCAGCCGAGTTGTGCGATGCTCCCGTCGATTTCGATGCGCTCAACGAGATGGGCGCCATCATGGGATCGGGTGGTCTGGTGGTGCTCAGCGAGAGCGACTGCATGGTCGATATGGCTCGCTACTTCCTCAACTTCATCTCCTGTGAGAGTTGTGGCAAGTGCACCTTCTGCCGTGTGGGCGCAAGGAGGATGCTCGACATCCTCAACCGACTGATTGCCGGTAAAGGCACGATGAAAGACATCGAGCAACTGGAGGAACTGGCGCACGGCGTGAAGAAGGCAGCCTTGTGCGGACTGGGCAAGACGGCTCCCAACCCCGTGCTATCGACCCTCCGGCATTTCCGACACGAATACGAGGAGCATACAAGGGGCATCTGCAGCACTGGCAGTTGCAAGCAGATGGTGAAACTGACAGTGACGGACGACTGCATCGGCTGCACCAAGTGCGCAAGGTGCTGTCCGGCTGACGCCATACCCTTCGCGCCCTACGAAAAACATACCATCGACACGGATCGGTGCACGCTCTGCGGACTGTGTATCGAGGAGTGCGACTTTAATGCAATCAAGTATGAGAATAAATGTCAATAACCAAAATATAGAGGTCAGCGGAAACCGTCCCTTGATTGAGGAACTGCGCGACATGGGCATCGAGGTGCCTTCCATGTGCTACGCCAAGGACCAAGAGCATCATCCCTCGTGCATGGTGTGCATGGTGAAGGATATGCGTTCGGGACAGATGATCCCGTCGTGCTCCACCATGCCTTATGAGGGTATGCAAATAGAGACGGACTGCGATGAGGTGCACGAGCTGCGACGGATGTCGCTGGAACTGCTGCTGAGCGACCACCGCGCCGACTGCGAGGCTCCTTGCTCGCTGGTGTGTCCTCGTGGCATCGATGTAGCCCAGGTCATTCTCCACTACGACCGCGGAGAAAAGGCTGAAGCGCAAGCTTTGCTGGAAGGCAAGAGTTGCGAGGGATGCAAGGCACCCTGCGAGAAGGCATGCCGACGGGGAACCATTGACGAGAGTGTGAAGATCAGGGACATCATCGGCGAACTCCAACAGGGCATCCAAGTGAAGGAAGGAACACAAGAAGAAGGGGTGAGCAAGATTCGATCCAACGTCTTCAACAGCCGACTGGGACGTTTCACGGACAAGGAGAAGGAACGCATGAAGGAACTCTACACCCAGCCTTCCCATTGTTTGCACTGCGCCTGCGACGGTCGTTCAAAATGTCAGTTGCGCCAGTTGGCAACGGAGGCTGGCATCAAGTCACCGCGTTACGGGGTGGACTCCAAACTGCCGGTCAAGGAGACGGTGCCTGTCACGGGACGTCTGGTCTATGAACCAGCGAAGTGCATCCGCTGCGGACTGTGCGTCTATAACAGCGAGGACGGATTCACCTTCAAGCATCGCGGATTCGGCATGCAAGTGGTCATACCTGAAGAAAGCAAGAAACGCATCAGCGAACAAATAGCGCGGCTGTGCCCAACGGGGGCTTTGGTGCTGAAAACACTGCTCCTGCCACTGCTGTTCCTCCTGACGGGATGCCGTTCGCTGCCTGAAGGGGCATCCTTTAAAGTGCTGCCTGAACAACCTCAACTGCTGTGGGAGCACCGCCACAACGTACGTACAGTGGCATCGCCTGCCACCTACAACGGCATGATCCTCTTCTGCGACAAACATGGCGTGATGAAAGGACTGGATGAGAACACGGGTGAGGAACAACTCAGCCTGCTGCTGGGCTCGGATATGGAGGCGTCGTTCACCATCGAGGATTCCACACTCTACGTGGGGATGATCGACGGAAGGGTGAGGGCCATCTCGCTGACCAACGGCAAGGAACAATGGACATACTCCACTGAAGGACAGATTGCGGCGGCACCGGTGCTGACCACAATCAACGGACAACGACGACTCTTCGTGGGCAGTTACGACAACTATATGTACACGCTCACTCCACAATCGGGCCAACTCATCCACCGAGTGGAAACGGGCTACTACATCAATGGCAAGGTGGCGTTATCGGGCAACTACGCGCTCTTCGGAGGATGCGATGCTTGGGTGCGGATCGTTGATGGCAACACAGGGATGACTACCGACTCGTTGCTGCTCGATGCCTACATACCAGCATGGCCCGTGATGGACAACAACTATGCCTACATCGCTGACTATCAAGGCGATGTCTATGAACTAACATTAAACGAGGGACATATCGCCTCACAACGCAAACTGCTCGCCGCACCCAAGGATGGGGATGGGGGCATGCTGTCGGTGCCTGTGGTCACGCCAGAGACGGTCTATCTGCTGACCCCCGACCGACAACTGCGATGTCTGAACCGAAAAGATGGACAGGAACGATGGCACGCCAATCTCAAAGGCGACACAGGTGAGAGCACACCCGTCCTGGCGGACGACCGACTACTGGTCTGCACCAAGACTGGTGTGGTCAGCATCCACGATATCGCCACTGGACAACAACTCTGGGAATACGAGACGGGCGAACAAATCATAGCGCAACCCATCGTAGGCGACGGACGCTTCTACATACAAACAGCCCGTGGCACCCTTCTCTGCTTCGGCGAGAAAACAAGCTAACCCCAACTCCCCTCCCCTTCGAGGGGAGGGGTGCCCGAAGGGCGGGGTGGGGTCCCCCTTAAACTTCCCCTTTAACTTCCCCTTTAACTTCCCCTTTTAACTTCCCCTTTTAACTCCCCCTTTAACTTTCACTTTAACTCCCACTTTAACTCCCACTTTAACTCCCACTTTAACTCCCACTTTA
>CAMOWU010000162.1 GCA_946628545.1 uncultured Bacteroides sp.
AATTCTTTCGACCGCCCTGCGGTCGTCATCATTACAAATGAAAAATTCTTAAATTGGCCTTGCCTTCAACCCTATCGCTCTGCATAGCCAAGCAAGCTGGGCTCTGCTCTCGCTTAATCGGGTTGTTCTCTAATTTGGGACAAAAAAAGACAACGGGAACAACCAAAGCAGGTTGTTCCTGTTGTCCCATTACTGTCCTTTTGTTTTTATGATTCTCTGCCATACGACACAGAGAAATCCTAATGACCGATTTGGGTTAAATAGGAAGTAATTGTCGAAAGTTGAATTACTTGATTATGAACTTCTTTCCGTTCCTGATGTAGATGCCTCGCTGCGTGGGCATGCCGTTGAGTCGGCGACCGTCGATGGTGTACCAGTTGTCTCTCGAGTCTGACTGGTCTGATGAGACGATAATATGTCTGATGCCAGTTGATTCGCCGCCGAAGTTGAGCACGAAGGAGCGGATGTCGGCGTTCGTCTCGATGTCACCGGCCGTGAGGTCGTTGAGCAAGGAGAAACGTGCGCGGAAGGCACCGATGGTCAACGCTCCGTCGGGGTAGTAAAGCGTGTTGTAGTTGCCGAGATATAGCACGGTGTTGTCGGCTGACTCATAAACGATAGGTGCATAACTGCCTTCGAATTTAACGTAGTCGGTTTCTGCTGTCGAGGTAGTGCTGTTGATGGTGACATCCATGAACACAGGGTTGACGATATCGTAACCGCTATCCCACTTGATGAGGTAGGGTACGCCAGCCTCCATCTCGCCGAGGTTACTTTCCGAGAAGTTCAGGGTCAGTGTGCCGTCGGAGAATTCTGTGCTCTCGAGTGTCTTCACCGTGGCACCGTCGAGTACGGAACCGCTGACGGTGACATTGAAAGGCAGGCAAAGCGTGTTCCATGCATTGTCCTTGTAGAGAGTACGTCCGTTGATGGCCACATTGCCTGTATCTCCGTTATGGTTGTCGATGGCGGTAGTGTTGTCGGCATCGTTGTCCAGCACCACATCCACCAGTTTCAGCACGATGTTGCTGATGGTAATGTTGTCGGTGGTGTTTTGGCGTGTAAAGGTGATCTTGTATTCTCCGAAAGCGTCATTATCGATGTTGAAGAGCAATGTGACATCCTTGCCCACCTCTACAGTTTCATCCAGCACTACGGCGTTGGTCTGGTAACGTTGCAGTTTCACACCGACGGTCTTGCCTGCCGCACCTTCGGCACGGAAAGAGAGCATGTATTGGCCTGTGGTGAGTTGCAGCGAGTGATAGATATTCTTGTTGGCATCAGTTTTTGCGCCTTCACCAAAGGCGAGCAATGTAGTGCCTGAGTTTACTGTCCAACCATGGGCTGATGGGTTGAAACCAGAAGTCTCGATACGCGGCATCCACTTCAACTTAGTGTCGCAGGGATTGTCAAGCGTGTGATTCTTGAAAAACTTCCACATAGTGAGCGAGGAGTTGCCGTCCTCGGTGTTGGTGGTGAAGGCGTCGTGTCCCATACCGTCAACTTCGTAGAAGATGTAGGGGAAACTGCCGTCTGTGGCCTCATAGACACTCTTGGTGTATCTACCGTTGACTGTGGTCTTCACGGGTACAGGGTTGGCGCCCATTCGGGCCACCATATCATCGACGATGGGGGATATCAGCGAGTAAACCACTGTACCGTCGTTCTTGCCGTGGATGTGCAGGAAGGGCAGCGGACGGTCACCTACATGGCGCAGATGGAACTCGTTGAGTGGGTAACCGCTGATGCTGGCGAAGGCAGCGAACACGTCGCTGGCTGCGTTGGCCAGGGCATAGGCGTTCATTCCGCCGTTGGAGAATCCGCAGCAATAGACGCGGTTGAGGTCTATTTCGTAGTTTTGTGCCAATTCATTGACAATGGCCTTGATGAAAGCGACGTCGTCATTGTTCTCACCTGTGGCATCCCATCCAGCGGCATAGCCTCCTATACCGGGCATGTACTGGGTCAAACCTTGCGGATAGGCGACAATGAACTTCTCCGTGTCGGCGATGGCATTGAAACCCGGTGGAGTGGGGTCTTCGCTGCTGCCGTAGGCGCCGTGCATGGCGATGACCAAAGGAGCGCCAGTGTTGCAGTCATTGGGTATGTAGAGTCTGTATGTGCGTGTAGTGCCGTTGACGTTGATGTTCACCAACTGGTTGACGGGACTGAGTGAAGACGCAGTACCTTCAACGTAGTACGCATCAGTCACCTTCACGGAGGCATTCATGGAAGTGTTGTCGCGGGCGCAGCCGTAGATGGTCAGGTCAACGATGTTGGTGATGTCGCAGTTGCCCCAGTCCACGCCCACCAGCGAGAGGTTGATATTGCCCGAGGCATCGGGGGAGACGATGAATTCCTTTGTCGGACCGTTGGGCGGATTTGAACCGTCGTTCTCTTTGAAGACAATCCTCAGTTGTTGGGCACTCGCGTTGTCCCAGTCGCTGACATGGAGGTGCAGTTTCGTCCATGAACTGAGGTCGCCGCTGACGCCGACAGCAGTCATGAACACCCATGCACTGTTCCATCCACCAGAGCCCCAAGTGAACGTGCTTGTACTTTCATTCCAGTTCGCAGCGCAATACTCTTCGGTCTTGAACGTCAGCCCGTGCTTGTTTTCGAACGTGTAGTACGCATCAGTCACCTTCACGGAAGCATCGATGGAAGTGTTGTCGCGGGCGCAGCCGTAGATGGTCAGGTCAACGATGTTGGTGATGTCGCAGTTGCCCCAGTCCACGCCCACCAGCGAGAGGTTGATATTGCCCGAGGCATCGGGGGAGACGATGAATTCCTTTGTCGGACCGTTGGGCGGATTTGAACCGTCGTTCTCTTTGAAGACAATCCTCAGTTGTTGGGCACTCGCGTTGTCCCAGTCGCTGACATGGAGGTGCAGTTTCGTCCATGAACTGAGGTCGCCGCTGACGCCGACAGCAGTCATGAACACCCATGCACTGTTCCATCCACCAGAGCCCCAAGTGAACGTGCTTGTACTTTCATTCCAGTTCGCAGCGCAATACTCTTCGGTCTTGAACGTCAGATACTGTTTGTTTGCTTCTTCCTCTTCTTCTATGTCCAAAGCCGAGATGTATTCGATGCCGGTGACATTGGCGATGTACCAGTTGCCCGATTCCTTCAGGTTGCGAATGCCGTAGGTCAGCGTGCCGTCGGTGACGGTGGCATAAAGCGTGACGGGCTCAATGGAGGACACCCATCCACGTTCAACCACAGTCTGGTTCGCATGTGTATCGTTGGCGAAGACCTCGGACAGGCCGTCGCCTGTCGGGCACTCGAAGTTGCGTCCAGGGGTGAACGAGGCAGCAGCCTCAAGCGTCACGGCATAGACTCCGTTTTTCAGGCCTTTGAGGGTCTGGGTCATCACATCTCCGGCACCGTTGTCAGCATCATGCTTGTAGTGCTCGTAAGCCGTGTGGCCCAGTCCGCCGTATTCACCGGTCTGTCCTGCCCAAGAGGTCGGGGCAAAGTTGACGATGTCGTCCCCCACAGTGTATTCTTCTGTAATTTCTGCCTCGCCAGGTTGATTCGATTTTTTCAGATTGACATGGTATTCACCGCCCGCAACGGTGGTCAGGTCGTACTCATAGACCGTATTCACCTCGAGTTGCGGCGTGGATGTTAACGAACTGGAAAGTAGCGGTTCCTTGATTTGAGCCGGAGCGAAGAGCGGATTGGGGCATTCGCCCTCGGCCTCACGCAGTCCCTCGCCCTCTAGTTCCACGTAGGAGCGCAGGCGCAGTGTGCCGCCAATCGTGGAGCGTATCGTGGCAGATTGGAGTTCCGAGTTGTCCCATTCCATATCGACCTCAAATCCTCCTCTTGCCCGAAGTCCGCTGACACTGCCTTTCGTCCAGACGGAAGGCAATGCGGGAAGCAGATGTACGGCTCCGTCGTGACTCTGCAGCAGCATCTCGGCGATGCCGGCCGTGGCACCGAAGTTTCCGTCGATTTGGAAAGGCGGGTGGGCGTCGAAGAGGTTAGGGAATGTGCGGCCGTTTGGATACTGGCTGGTAGCGTCCTCCGATGGCAGCAGTCGCAACATGTTCTTGAGGATGGTCAGGGCATGGCTGCCGTCGAGCATACGTGCCCAGAAGCATATCTTCCATCCGAGGCTCCATCCTGTGGCCTCGTCACCACGGTCGGTCAGGGTCTGTTTGGCTGCGGCGAAGAGTTCGTTGTGGTTGTAGGGACTGATTTGGTTGGAGGGAAAGAGTCCGTAGAGATGGGAGATATGCCGGTGCTGCCACTCACTGCCATCGGCATCGACGAGCCACTCCAGGAGTTGCTTGCGGCTGCCAATCTGCATGGGTGGCAACAAAGCCAGTGTCTGCTCGAGTCTCTGCTGGTACTCAGCGTCCTTGCCGAGGATACGCGCCGCATTCAGTGTGTTCGACAAAGCATCGAAGACGATTTGGTTGTCCATGGTGCACCCAGCGGTGATGGGTGTTGATTTGCCTGCAGGTCCTTGTTCTGGACTCACCGAAGGAGCGACGACGAGCCAATGTTCTCCGTTAGGCGCCGATGCGGAGGGGTAGTTGGGATGTGGCACCATGTAGTCGAGGTAGAAGTCGGCCGTGCCCTTGATGACGGGATACCACTGGCGTAGGAAATCCACATCGCCCGTATAGAGGTAGTGCTGCCAGAGGTGTGTGGCGAGCCATGCACCGCCGTTGGGGTACATGCCCCAGAAAGCGCCATCGACAGGACCTGCGATGCGCCAGAGGTCAGTGTTGTGATGTGCCATCCATCCTCCGCATCCATACATCGTCTGGGCCGTGACGGCACCAGTCTCGCTTAAGTCGTGTATCATCTGGAAGAACGGTTCGTTGGTCTCCGTGAGGTTGGTAACCTCCGAGGGCCAGTAGTTCATCTCAGCGTTGATGTTGATGGTGTATTTCGAGTCCCATGGGGCGTTTGACTTGTCGTTCCACAGTCCTTGCAAGTTGGCGGGTTGTCCGCCTGCCTGCGATGATGAGATGAGCAGGTAGCGTCCGTAGTTGAAGAGGAGGGCCACCATGCCCCAGTCGTTGCTCCCATAGAAATTCTCCAGACGCTTGTCGGTGGTCAGGTTGCTGTTCGACGTCGAGGGGAGGTTGAGTTTGACGCGGTTGTACTGTTCCTGATAGGCATTGGTATGTCGGCTGAGCAGTTCATTATAATTATGTTGCAGCGCCCCTTCGAGCCATGTCTGGCTCTTGGTCGAGGCGTTGCCGCTAACGTCCTGGTAGTTGACATAGTTGGTAGCTGCCGAGATATAGACGGTGGCCGTGGTGTAGTTGTTGACTGCCACGTTGCCGCCCGAATTGTAGTTCACCGTTCCGTCGCTCTCCACGTGATAGCGTAGTGTAGCCTTGAGTTTGCTGGTTATGCCCTCGTGATCCACTCCGTTGATGGTGGCGATGGCGCAATTGGAGCCGTTCGTATAGGTCGTGCTGAAAGGCGCAGAGTGGCTGATGGTGAAAGACGACGGGGTGTCGGCCTCGATGCGCATGACGATGACATTGTCGGGTATGGAGGCGAAGACGGTACGGGTGTAGTGGTGTCCGTTTTGGTCGAAAGAAACTTTCGAGAGGGCTGTCTGCAAGTCCAACTCGCGTTTGTAGTTGGTCACTTGGTTGGTGTTGATCCCCGAATGCGTCAGAACCAGACTGCCCAACGTGAGGTACTTCATGCCGTGCGGCCCCTTGATGAACTGTTGGTTGATAAGGTCCTCTGCACTCTGCTCATTACCGCTGAAGATAAGGTTGCGCACCTGCTGCAGGTAATTTGCCGATGTCGTACTGTTGTTGTTGTGTGGACCGCCCGACCAGAAGGAGTCCTCGTTCAATTGGATCTGATCAGACTGTGTGCCGCCATAGACCATTCCACCCAGGCGTCCGTTGCCGACGGGCAGGGCTTCCAGCCATATTGACGCAGGTTTGTCGTACCACAGACGTTCTGTGTTGTCATTCTGTGCTGACAATGGCAGACTCATCGTTAAGAGAGTTGCCGCTACAAGAAATAAGATTTTCATATAAGTTGGTTTTTATGAAATTGATGTTGTTATGCTATTTCACCTCCCATAGTTTGGGGTTTGGGTATGGCAGCTGTTGTGCTGTCATGCCGGCAGAGGTCATCCATGCCAGTGCCAAGACGAATAGGAGTTTTTTCATCTTGTCCATCGTGATTGGTTGGTTGAATGTGCAAATTTAGCAATTTTTTTTTGATAGCCACATTTCTTTGCCTTAAAATATGGCCAACATCTACATTTATCTATATATCCCCCCGAAGAGGTGGCATGAGCACGGGCAGGGGTGAAAAACCTCGAAATGACGACTGAATTACCGTCCTTTTACCATTATTTTCATGGGAAATTTTATATTTCTTGCCAATTTTAATAAATTTTCAAAAATTTAACAAAAATTTAAATGGGTGGGGTAATTTTTGTTAACGAAAATTTGTA
>CAMOWU010000163.1 GCA_946628545.1 uncultured Bacteroides sp.
TTCAAGGTGTGATTATTTTGGACTTGTTGTCGAGCTTATTCTTGATGAGGTTGACGATTTGGGCGATGGCACCGTCGCCGGTGACGTTGCAAGCCGTGCCGAAGTTGTCCATGGCGATATAGAGTGCGATCATCAAGGCTTGGTCCGCTTCGGTGAAGCTGAGCATCGAGGACAGCACGCCCAAGGCAGCCATGATGGAGCCGCCAGGCACTCCTGGTGCAGCTACCATCATGACGCCAAGCATGAGGATGAACCCACTGAACATCGCCAAGTCGAATGGCTTGTCTTGCATCATCATCAGTGCCACGGCGCATGCCACAATCTTGAGCATACTTCCCGACATGTGGATGGTGGCGCAGAGAGGCACCACAAAACCCGCTACATCATCTTGCACTCCGTTCTTCTTCACTTGCTGAAGCGTCACGGGGATGGTTGCTGCCGACGATGAAGTGCCAAGCGCTGTGAAGTAGGCAGGGAGCATGTTCTTGAGCATCCTGAATGGGTTCTTCTTGGTGATGAGACCAGAGATGACGAATTGAAAGAGCAGCAGGCAGATGTGCAAGATGAAGATGACGATGATGATTTTCAGGAACACCTCTATGACACGCGCAGCCTGACCCGTGGCCGTCATCGACATGAAGATGCCCATAATGTAGAGGGGCAGCAACGGGATGATCAGTTTTTCGATGGTCTTGGCGATGATCGCCTTGAATTCTGCCATCACATCTTTCAACGCCGTGGTCTTCATAGCCGTGATTCCCAGACCGAGAATGAACGACAACACCAAAGCCGACATCACATCGAACAAAGGAGGTATGTTGATGCTGAAATAGGGTGGGGGAGCTTCGTTGGAATCGGCGATGGCCTTGGCCGCACCATGTTCAATCAGATTGGGAAAGACCCCCACACTCGTCAAATACGACACGAAACCTGCCGTCACCGTACTGAGATAGGCCATCAGTGCGGTGATCAGCAGCAGTCGTCCAGCCCCTTTTCCCAGGTCTCCGATGGCGGGTGTCACCAAGCCGAAGATGATGAGCGGGATAAGGAATTGCAACAGAGCGCCAAAGATGTCGTTAAAGGTGGCGAACACTCGCAACAAAGCCACAGGCAAGATGTTGCCCAGCAACACTCCTAAAACGATGGCCACGATAATCCTTGGCAGCAGTCCGAATCGTATTTTTCTTTTTTCAGTCATAAATAAGGGGGCGATATGAAATGTCGAGTTAGAAAGCCACTTGAATTTGTGCTTGGAGCGATCCAAACGCATCACCGTGTCGTGGGCTTGAGAGCGTGTATTGCAGTTGTGCGCGACAAGTGCGGTAGAACCAGTGCTGCACACCCAGTGTGGTGTTGGTCTGCTGCATCTTGGCATCTGTGTTGTAGTCGAAATAATCTACCGTGCCGACCACATCCAATATTTTACATACAGGAACACAAGCCGTCATGTAAGCGCCAAAACTGTTGACATCACCGTCTTTGCCACCCAGTACCTCACCACGGACGGATGCGCAGCGGTTTTTCCAGTAGTCCAGACCCTGTGTGTGGCTTTTCCACTCAGCACCAGCCGACCAGCGATTGCGGACATAGTTGTCGCCTACAGCGATGCCGGGGTTGTACTTTGATGTGGCGATGGCGTGTCCTCTACCCAGTTGGCCTGTTGCCACGATGCGCCAGTTTTCTACAGGGCGGTAGTCGAGACGCGCGATGAAGTCCTTCTCATTATTGCGGTCCTTGCAGTTGATACCTTGTCCTTGCATCAGCTGCAACTCATAATAGAGGTGGTCGTTGAACAAGTATCCGTAGATCTCCAGACCCAGGTCACGGCCGTAGTTGACACCGAAGAGAGGGTCGGATCCGCATCCAGCGAGATAGGTGGCACCTTGCGAAAGTACGCTGATGAGTTCCACCTTGGTTGGCGACAATGGGTTTTCCAGTGTGTAGCCGTTTTTGAACTGACCTATACGTACGGTCAGAGCCTTGTTGTTGGTGATACGGTAGTCGGTGTAGAACTCCTGTACCACTGATGAGAAGTCGTGCATGAAGAGGAACGACCATCTGTCGGTGATCCTTGCCTTTGCCCAGAAGAGCGAACGCTTGAGGTCGAAGGTGTTGGTGTGTTTGCCGTCCTGGTGGTTCCAAGTGAAGCCAGCCTGTGCATAGCCGTGGAGTTCAATTCTGGAACTCAGTTCTTTCAGCCAGTCGTTGGCTTCCTTGTTTTGTGTTTGTGCAAAACCTTGAGATACGAAACAAGACATCACTGCTGAGAGCAACAATGTCTTCAGACTTTGTGTTTGTGTTGACATAAATAATAACTTTTGTGTGATAAATCGTGTTAAAATTCGTATTCAAGATGCAAAATAAAACAAAATTATTGCGGTAAACAAACTTTTTGACACCATTTTGAGGGATAAGTGTGCTTTTTGTATCGAGCATACTCTATGAAAGGACAAAAGTGATATTTTTATTAACTCTTCGTCAAATAGTCTTTGGGTCGCTACGCTCAAAATTATAGGATAATTATTTAGAAAAATTGGTATAAGTGATCCAGGAGGGAGCGATGAGGAGGGGCGAAGAGGACTCGGTTACTGAGAGGAGACGCTTTCTGCGTCATGCGTGTGTTGTTCTTTGAGGGGATAGTTGATGCCGAACGTATTTGTGCGGCAGGAATGCCGCACCTCCTACTTTGCATTCAGGGTGGTGGGGATGAACAGAGGGTGAGATTGACCCCACCCCTGCCCCTCCCCTACGAGGGGAGGGGAGTTTTTAGGGTGGGAATTTATTTTTATTGCACATGGATAAAAAATCACACATAGAACCGCATGTGTAAGAATTTATGTGTATTTTTACTCTAAAAAAGTTATTATTTATCTTGACTGGCTTATAAATCCGAGTTTTTATCTAAATTTGCAGCAACTAACATCAAAAACATTGAACATGAAGAAAAATATCTTATTCCTGGCTGTGCTGCTTATGTCGTGCAAAGGCGCACCCCAGAAAGAAAAAGTGGGAAACGACTCTATCGAAAATGAAGATACTGTGACAGCGCTGATGGGACAAGAAGCAACAGAAGCGGAAGTCGCTGAGTTCGTGCCGTTGCCCGACCATGCAGAGAAGAAAGACGAAGTTGCCGACAGGATCCTCTATCTTGTCACAGAGAAAGAGACGGATGAGGAGTGCTATTCCGTATGGCTCAAAAACAAGAAGACAAGCGAGGTGAAATGCCTCTTCCGCACCAACTCCACAGGTGACACGAAATGGGACCTGATGGCAGATGGCAATGGTATAGCTGTTTCTGCCGATGAAATCACCGTGGGCTATTGCTATAAGTGTATGTTCCTTCCCTGGAACAAGGACAAGGTCTATATTGAGGGTTGCCCTGACGGACGCAATGTATGGTCGTATGTGTTCGACATCAAAAGTGGCACAGCCATTCAGTTCCCATCTACAGAGGGTCTAATCAGTATGGACAGCGGCAGCAAACTCTTGCACATGGGTCTCTACGGTTATCATCCCGAAGGCGGACGTTATTCGGTGGAACGAGTCTATACCGAGAACGGCGCCTATACTGGGGATGAGATAGAGCGTGGCGATGAGTAAGGATTGTTGAATTACCCATTCGTCAAAATATCTATCAGCTCATCGGGACGGTCGATGATTGTCGTCGCACCAGCCTCGATGAGTTGTTTTTTGTCGCGGAATCCCCAGCTAACACTCAGGCAGGGCAATCCTGCATTGCGGGCGGTCTGCAGATCCACTTCGCTATCGCCCACGTAGAGACAGGTTTGTCGGTCGCACTCCAGCAGACGAATACATTCATCCACCATGTCAGGTGCTGGTTTGCGCCGGATGGTCTTGGTTTCGCCAATAGCCACTTGAATGGTGTCGCTGAAGAAATGTTGGTGCAGTTCTTTCACCGCCGGGTCGAGTTTGTTGCTGACGATGGCGGTTGCCACCTTCATGTCGTTGAGTTGATGCAGCAGATCCTCGATGCCGTCGTAAGGTCGGGTTTGGTCGAGACTGTGCTCAAGATAATGGCTGCGGAAAGTCTGAAAGACATCATCCGTTTTCTGCTCGTCAGTGCCAGCAGGCACACTCTGTTCAATCAGTCGTCGGATACCGTTGCCCAGGAATTGCCTCACTTCAGCTTGGCTTCTTTCAGCCAGTCCGTGTTGGCGCAGCGCATAGTTCACGCTCGACGAGAGGTCGTCGAGCGTGTTGAGTAATGTGCCGTCAAGGTCAAAAATGATTGTTTTAATATTCATTATCTTATTATAAATATGGAGAGACGGGGGCGTCCCGTCTCTCCACTCTGAATGTAGTGTTTACTTCAATTTGATGACGGGATCTTGGGTTGGTGTCACCTTCACGATGCGTCCTTGCTTGTCGAAAGTCATGCGGTCGATGCAGACCTCGCGATGCACGCCAGGACCGAACTGACGGTCGATGTAGTTCTTGTTGATGCGGTGATAGACGATGTACCAGATGTCCTTGCCAGGAATCTGCAACACAGAGTTGTGGGCAGGACCGTAGATTTTCTGTGCAGGGTCTTGTATGAGCACCACGGGTTCTTCAGCCACCTTGATGGGTCCCAGTGGATTGTCGGCAGTTCCGTAAGCCACATGGTAGTTGGGTGAGCCTGTGTCGTCAACCGACCACATGAAGTAGTAGGTGCCTTTGCGGTAGAAGACGTAAGGAGCCTCGCGGTATTGATAGTCGCGCAGTGTACCTCCCTCGGGTGTCATCACCTTGATGGTCTCCTGCTTGATGCTCTTCAGATCGTCGTTGAGTTCAGCACCAGCCATGTAGCCATTGCCCCAGTAGAGGTAGTACTTCTTCGTCTTTGGATCCTGGAACACATCCACATCAATCTGCTGGCCATGACCTACGGGCGAGTCGCTCACGATGGGTTTGCCAGAATCGACGAAAGGTCCTGTTGGGGAGTCGCTTACAGCCACACCGATTTCTTTCCTTTGTCCGGCATCGCCACTGAAATAGAGGTAGTACTTATAACCATCCTTTTCCTTGCGCTCAATGATGGCAGGTGCCCAGGCGTTGCCCTTAGCCCACGCCACTTGGTCGCTTCTCACATCAAGCACAGTGCCTTCGTCTTTCCATTCCTTGAGGTCGCTTGAGGAATAGCAAGTGTAGTACCAGCCACCCCATCCCGGCATTCCGTCGGTTGTGGAGTAGATATAGTAGCGTTTGGTCTTGTTGGAGTATAGCACCTCGGGGTCAGCGTGGAAACCCGGCAAAATGGGGTTGGTGTGGTTGCCGTACTCAGCCAGCAGGCGGTCTTTCTCAGCCTGTGTGATGGGGATGATTGTACCGTGGCGAGGCGTGAACAGACCTTTTGTGGCAGTGTTCTGCACCACCTCGAAGGTCTTCAGGTCTGTGCTCTTGCAGAACTGGTAGTAGCCGTTGGCATAGCAATCGTACATGACAATCCAGCTCTTGCCATCGATGGTCTGGCAAACGCCCACACCCTCTACAGCCACGTTGGTCTGATCGACATGGTCAGGCAGTTTTGTCCACTGGCTTCCGGGTTTCTGTCCGGGCGCGGCGGTCAGCTGTTTGGCTGTGGCCTGGAAGATACCGCGGCCTGCTTCAGTCTTATAGAAGAGATGATAGAGTCCGTCGGCGGGATTGAAGACGATGTCGCCGTCGATGGTGGCGTCACCACTATCGAAGAGGAAAGTCGGTTCGCCCTCCAGATCAGTGAAGTCCTCGTTGGCATAAGAATAGTAGATGCGGTCGAAGGAACGGTGGTCGTCGGTGCGCAGCGAGTAGAACACCATGTATTTGCCGGCTTGCTCGTCATAGACCGTCTCTGGTGCCCAGACGCGGATGACGTTGCCCCATTTTTTATAGTACTTGGTGGGGAAATGCACGGTGGAGTGTTGCCAGTGGATGAGGTCGGTGGATTTGAGCAGCACCATACCGCGGTTGCTGCTCCACCCTAAGCTCGACTTCATGTCGGTCAGCACCATGTAGAAAGTCTTTCCATCCTTGCCTCGAAGGATGTGTGGGTCGCGAGTGCAGCCTGTCAATGCGATGGAGTCGCTCTTGATGACGGGGTGTCCGTTGTTGAGTGGTGTAAAGTTGTAGCCGTCGTCGCTCAGTGCGTAGCATACTTGTTCTTCTTCAGGTGCGTTGCCTGTGAAGTAGGTGAAGAGGTAAGCCACCTTATCTTCATTGGCGGGATTGGGCACCTGTGCCGTCGCATTGCCAGCAATTGCCAAGGCAAGTGCTGTGGCCAATGTGTTTCTAAAGATTCTCATTGTAGTTAATTATTTAAAGTTTTACTTGAATAAATCGTTGTAATATATTGAAATCAATAGTGTTCCATTGTTGTTTCTCGCGGATTTCGCTGATTCCGCTGATT
>CAMOWU010000164.1 GCA_946628545.1 uncultured Bacteroides sp.
GGGGAAGTTAAAGGGGAAGTTAAAGGGGAAGTTAAAGGGGAAGTTAAAGGGGAAGATACCCCACCCCTGCCCCTCCCCTTAAATGGGAGGGGAGTTGGGAGGGAGTTCATCTTCATTTCCTGTGAAAGGCGTCATGGTGGCTTCACCTTCGTGCGACACATCCTTGCGGCTGATGACTGTGAGGATGGTGTGATAGATGACCGAGAGGTCGGTGGCAAGAGAGAGATGGTCCACATACCAGACGTCGTACTCGAACTTATCCTTCCAACTCAGGGAGTTGCGCCCGTGGACCTGAGCCCATCCCGTGATGCCTGGTCGCACTTCATGACGACGAGCCTGACGCGCATTGTAGAGGGGGAGGTACTGCACCAGCAGAGGACGAGGTCCAATCATCGACATGTCGCCCTTGAGCACATTCCAGAACTGAGGCAATTCGTCGATGGATGTGGAGCGCACAAAACGCCCTACTTTCGTCAGTCGCCGCTCATCGGGAAGGAGGTTGCCTGCCTCATCGCGCTCATCGGTCATGGTCTTGAACTTCACAATCTTGAAAACCTTGCCGTTCAGTCCTGGACGAGGTTGGAAGAAAAACACACCACTGCCTTTGTTGGCGAATCGCAACAGGAGCATGGTTGCCAGGAGTATGGGCGAGGTGAGCAGGAGCAGGAGCAGACTGACCAGAATGTCGGCAGGACGCTTGATGTAGGTTTTGTAGAACATTGGTTAAAGGGGAAGTTAAAGGGTTAGAAGTCGATTGCCATGCGGGCGGATTGGGTTTCATCGAGTTCGGTGACTTTGGTGTCAACAACCCGATAGACGCGCTCACACATGCTGAGGACAGTGGGACGGTGGGTGGTGACAATGATGGTCTTGTTGGGTTTCTGTTGTATGATGTTGCGCAACACCTCGCGCTCTGTGGTGACATCGAGTGCCGAGGTAGCCTCGTCGAGGAGCATCACAGGCGCGTCTCTGAGCACAGCCCTGGCAATGGCCAGTCGCTGTGTCTGTCCTTCAGAGAATCCCCTACCCCGCTCACCGATACGGCTGTTGATGCCATCGGGCATCGGACCGACAAAGTCCCATGCCTTGGCGATGCGCAATGCTTCTTCTATCTGTTGGTCGGTGGCATCCTCCTTGGCCATGCGCATGTTCTCAGCAATGGTGCCGGAGAGAATGGTGTTGCCCTGCGGAACATAGGAGAAGAGATGTCGCACATCCGCATTCATCGGTATCTCCACACCTCCTGAAGCCGTACGGATGACGGCGTCGCCCTGCTGAGGTCGGATCAGTCCGAGGATCATTCTGAGCAAAGTGGTCTTGCCTTCCCCAGAAGGACCGATAATTGCCACAATCTCGCCTGGACGCGCCACAAGGTCGGAACTTGTCAGCACCTTCTTGTCGCTGATATAGGCGAAATCCACGCCACGCAACTGAATGGCGAACCCTTCGTTGACGTAGGCATCGAGTTCGGAGCTGCGTGGAACATGCACTTCCTTGGGCAGTTGGACCAGTTCACGGATACGATGCGCCGAAACCGAACTGCTGAGGAAAGAGGGTATGATGCCCAGCACACGCTTGAAGGCTCCAGAGAGTGCCCCTCTTTGCTGGAGAAAGAGTGTCATGGTGCCAAAGGTGATGGCATGGGTCCAGAGAAGCCAGAGGCAATAACCAAAGGCAGCGAATCCCACCAACATCCCCACCACCGACATATAGATATTGGTCTTGATGGTGAACAGATTGTAGTCGAGGCTGATCTTCTTGAACGCCTGCTGCCACCACTTGAGTTTGCGTCCGTATTGTTCGGTGATGCCAAAGGACTTGATGGTGTCGAGGTTGTAGAAAGTCTCCACCTCAAAGGTCATCACCTTGCTGCTCATCTCCCGCACCTTCTTGTTGTACTCACGCTGCTTGCTGATCACCACACGCGACACCAGAAGCATGAAAGGCGCGCTGGCGAAAGCCAGTATGGCCATCACCTTGTCGTAGTGGAAGATGACGAAGAAGGTGGCCACGAACTGATAGACAGCGATGATGATGGATGGCAGCCAGTTGATGGCATTGCCGCTGACTGTGCCTATGTCGCCCGTGAATCGGTTGAGCACGTCACCATTGCTGTATTTGTTGATCTCCATCCAGTCGGCATCCACAATCTTGCCGAAGATGTCGGATTGGATGTCGTTGTTGATATCGATACTCAGTTTCACGGTGATGCGGCTGATGATGCTGTTGAAGACCAGACTGAAGACCCCGCTGCCCACCATCACGGCAATCACAATCCACAACCTGGCTACATCATAGCCCGTGATGATATCGATGATATACTTGCCAGCTACACTCGCCACCAGTGCGAGCGTGGTGCTGAGGATGCCAAGGATGAGGTAGAAGGCGATGACCCCCTTATAGCGCAGGCTGTAAGAGAATATCCACCGCCAATCATCGAGTATCTCATTCAAGGTGCCATTTCTCCACCTGGTGATGAGGATGTCGATGGACTCGAATGAACTGTTGCGTTGCTTGTTTTCCTCGTTATCCATTATGTTTGTTGAGTTTCTCCTTCATTTGCCATATCCGAACTATCGCAGGTCGAAGCGGAATCATCCGCAACCAAGGACCAGCGAAGAAATTCCACCAAAAGGTGCCAGGAGCCAACCATTGCCCCTTGCGCCGCACCTTGGTTACCTTGGCCAACAGACTGGACTCAGGCACAGGTCCTTCTGTCTCGGTCTGTCCGTCGCCAATCATGTAGTAGCCATCACGCCCTACCCGTCTGACCCTATGCACCACATGATTCCCGTCTGGCCGCCTGAACAAGACGATATCGCCCCTTTGGGGAGGCTGGTCAATCTTTCCCAGCATCACGGCATCGCGATGGTGGATCAGGAAAGGCGCCATACTGCTGCCAGCAATAGCCAGCACCACCTCACGCCCCTCGTCCACGAGTTCGCATAGCGTGGAAATATACTCCTTGGCATCAACGGCTCGCATGGGAATGAACACCTGTAGGTTGTTGTCGTCAGCCAATTTAGCCATGGGAATTTGATGATTTAGAGCCGTTAATGCCGTTAATGTCGTTAATGCCGTTAATGTCGTTAAAGTCGTTAATGCCGTTAAAGTCGTTAAAGTCGTTATTGTCGTTAATGTCCTTATGCGCCATGTATTCACGCAAGGTGGCGACAGCATCTTCTTCCATGTTGCATAGCAGATGCACCATGGGAACGGACTCGACAAGCATGTTGATCAGGTCGAGCGAACATTCCACGAAACGCGGGTTCCATTTGTTGATGCTCATCTCGCCGAAGAGTTTCCTTGCCGCCACAGACTCGGGTTGCGCTACCGCACTGTTGCTGGGTGACTGCTCGATAAAGACGACAGCACCCAAAGGAACGGTCCGGACCTTGTTGATGCCCGACGAGCCGCAGAACGGCAAACCACTGCTCATGAAACGCTGACTTGCTTCGTCGTACCAGACCACAGACCTGTCACCATTGATGATATCAGCCTCTGCGTATCTCTCCCACAGTGCGGCCTGGGTGGATTTGCCAGTGCCACTGGGAGCGGTGAACAAGATGGACTTACCCTGATGAACGATAAACGATGAATGGAGGATCAAGCCCTTGCACAAGAGCATCATCTTCTCCATCATCATAGCCTCGAGAATATATGTATTGACTATTATATTACCTTCTGACAGACAATATTTTGCAAGAATTAGTTGAAGTGATACTTGAACCTCATTCTTTCCTTCGTCATGAGGCTTATCCTGCTGATCAGACACAGTGGCCTCGCAGCAAACGGCATAGGCCTTGCCCTCTAAATCGAACACACGCGTCTCCCTGCCTTGAGCATTGACAAAGACCGACCTCACTGGATCACGATACGCCAGTTGCCCGTCAATCCTGACATCTCCATCAGCCACAAGCAAATCACATTCCACCACGACTTTCACTCCATCCTCCAAGGCTGGTGGTGTGTCGCGGAAGAAATGCGCATACTCCTCACTGACCTCCAACCGATAGTCAGAAGCCATTCGGTAGGCCAAAGGTCCGACCACAAGATACTTGACCGTTTTTTGTTTCATTCAGCGAAATTACGAAAAAAAGAAGAGAAAAGCGAAAGGAAAACTTAGAAGATTTGGCTGAATGACGTGATTATTGTATTTTTGCTTGAAAAAGCATGCAAAACCAAACGAAGGGAACATTACTTTCATTCCACAAACCAATCAAGAGAATTATCATGATGAAACAATCCATTTTAGCGATATTGCTGTTCGTGTCGGGATTTGGCGCGTGCCAAGCTCAAACCTCGCCATCGATGCTTCATACACCTACCGACGCACTGAAGGTGAACAACCGTCCGAAGGAGAAAGACCGCCTGTTCAAGAGCGATGCCGTGGAGAAAAAGATCCGCGAGGTGGTGAGCCTGCTCCGCAACCGCCGCTTGGCGTGGATGTTTGCCAACTGCTACCCCAACACCCTCGACACCACGGTCCACTTCAGTGAGGATGACGGCCAAGGGTCGCCCGACACTTTTGTCATTACCGGCGACATCCATGCGATGTGGCTACGCGACTCTGGCGCACAGGTCTATCCCTACGTCCGACTCGCCAACAGCGACACCCGACTGAAGCGCATGCTTGCCGGCGTGTTGCTTCGTCAGTTCAAGTGCATCGGTATCGACCCCTACGCCAATGCGTTCAACCTCAAGCCCAATCCCGATGGCGAATGGATGAAAGACCTGACGCAGATGCGCCCGGAATTGCATGAGCGCAAATGGGAGATCGACTCGCCATGCTACGTCTTGCGCTTGGCTTATGAGTATTGGAAGACCACCGGCGACGAGAGCGTCTTTGGTGACTCATGGATAGCCGCAGTGGAGAAGATCCTGACGACCTTCCGCGACCAACAGCGTCGTGAGGGAAAAGGCAGTTATAATTTCCAGCGGAAGACAGAACGACAGTTCGACACCATGTCGAACGATGGTTGGGGAGCTCCAGTGAAACCCGTCGGGCTGATAGCCTCAGCATTCCGTCCGAGCGACGATGCCACGACCTTCCTGTTCCTCATCCCCTCCAACTTCATGGCTGTAAGCCAGTTGCGTCACGCCGCTGAAATACTGAAATCAGTGAACCACCAAGAAGCATTGGCCCAGTCGTGTCTCAACCTTGCCAAGGAAGTGGAAGACGCCCTGCAGAAGTATGCCATCTATCAACATCCTAAGTACGGACCTATTTACGCCTACGAAGTGGATGGCTTTGGCAACCAACTGCTGATGGACGACGCCAACGTCCCATCATTGCTTGCCATGGCCTACCTTGGCGACGTGACAAACGACGACCCTGTATATCAGAACACACGACGCTTTGTCTGGAGTGAGGACAATCCCTATTTCTTCCGTGGCAAGGCTGGCGAAGGCATTGGTGGCCCTCATATCGGCTACGACATGCCCTGGCCCATGAGCATCATGATGAAAGCCTTCACCAGCACCGACGACGCCGAGATCAAACGCTGTATCGAGATGCTCATGACCACCGATGCAGGCACCGGTTTCATGCACGAGTCGTTTCATAAGGACAACGCCAGCAAGTTCACCCGCAAGTGGTTCGCCTGGCAAAACACCCTCTTCGGCGAACTCATCATCACCCTTATCGACCGAGGCAAACTCCCCCTGCTCAACAGCATAGAGATAAAATAGCCCAACTTTCGCAAGTGAGAAGTCGGCCTAAAAATTAAGCCCAGGGCGTTAACCCTGGGCTATGGAGAAATTGCCGCTTCGTGGCGTATTTACGAAAGTGGAATTATTTGATCACAACTTTATTACCATTATTGATGTAAATACCTTTCTGCGTCGGCTTGCCGCTGAGACGGCGGCCGTCGGATAGGGATGTTTCAGTCTGTCTTACTTCTCCAATGGAATTTCCGGGTTCTGAATGGCCAGAGGCATATCCTTCTGCGAGAGGTAGAACATGTAGAGTATGCAGTCCTTCGTGCCACGGTTCTCGCCGTGGTGGACTGTGCCCACCATCTCCACGACGGCCTCGCCCTCGTGTACCACCTTTGTCTTGCCGTCAAGCCCGATGATTTAGAGCAATTCGGCGGCAAAATTACAAAAAAAGTCCGAACTCACAAGAACACAGACAAATAGTCGCATGGAAGGTAGAGAAATTATCGTTTGAGATTGTTATCGTTGATGATGAAAAAAAGACGGGGCAAAAGCACCGTCTCTATTTCGTCTCTATAGTTTTCGTTCCTTATTGATGGCTTGTCTGAGTGAAGTGCTGAAAATCTTGATTTTTTTCTTCTTCTCTTCGCCACCTTTCTTCTTGGGCTGGGTGTTTTTATCATATTTCATGGTTTCTTTCTGTCGCCAAAGCCTCGACACCTCCAT
>CAMOWU010000165.1 GCA_946628545.1 uncultured Bacteroides sp.
CCAGGGCGATGCCCTGGGCTGTGTGATATTGCCCTTTCAGGGCGATGACAGCGATATCATTGAATAAATCCGAAACTTGAATGATTTTTCTGCGAAATTAGCAAAACTATTTGAAAAATGTCATACAATTTAAAATAAAGATATAATTTTGCACGAACATTCTCTAACTTGACCATTTTCACTGGATTCAAGAACCAATCAAAATATAAAATGAAAACTTTTTTACTTACTTCACTGCTCTTGGTGAGCAGTCTCTTTGCGAGTGCCGCTAAGCAGCACTACATTCCTCAAGAGTGGCGCAATTTCGGCAATGACACACTTCTCTATGCCCAAAGCGATCCACAGAACAAATACACTTGGTCGGAAAGCCGAAGTGTGGAATCAGAAAATGTCATCATCTACTGGGACAAGTACTACGGCAACACCATCCCCACGAATGCCCAGTCGGATTTCCAGGTGGATGTGCAAGACCTTCTGGCCAAGTGTGAGGCCTTTTTCGATTTGGAAATCAACCAACTGGGCTTTGTTGACCCCAACAACTCCAACCTCAGCAAATACAAGGTAATGGTGTTGCTCAACCATACCAAAGAATGGGTTTGCTATGGTGGTGGCTACGATTTCCAAGTGTCTGCCATCTGGCTTAGTCCTTCCACATGCAAACCTGTCGGACATGCAGTGGCACACGAAATCGGTCATTCCTTCCACTATATGTGTTATGCCGAGGCATCCAAGCAAGGAACGCTTCCAAGCGTCCAGACTGGTTTCCACGGTGCAGTGGGTAGTGGATCCGTGACTTGGGAACAGACAGCCCAGTGGCAAGCTTGCCAGAGTTATCCCAACGAGATGTTCCAAGAGAGCATCAACGTGTTCCGCAACTCCCATAACCTTGCCTTCACCCATGAATGGCACCGCTACCAGAGTTACTGGCTCTTCTACTATTTGGTCGAGAAATATGGGTTGAAAGCTGTAGCCAACGTCTGGAACTACAATGTCAATGAAGTGCTCGATTTCAATCAGGTGCTCATGCTTCAGCAGAATTGGAGTGTGGAGGAGCTCTTCCGCCAATACTATGACTACGCCGCCCATTGCGTGACATGGGACTGGGACGCATGCACGCGCTACCGCGACAATTATATTGGTGACTTGCGTTATGCAGCAGCCGTCAACAATAATGGCGAATACCAGGTGGCCTACTCCAGCTGTCCGCAGAGCACAGGATTCAACGCTGTGCCATTGACTGTTCCGGCAGCAGGAACCGTCTTGACCACCACCTTCAAAGCCCTCAATCCTGGTGCAGAACTTGCAGGTGGCGACCCTGCACAATATCTCAACGACGCGAGCGTGTTCGCCTCTTCAGGCAGAACAACCTACAACTCGGTGAGCAATGCCTCATCCCGTGGTTTCCGTCTGGGTTATGTGGCTCTGCTCAACGATGGCACGCGTGTATATAGCAATGACGACAATGTCTATTGCCAAGGCACAGGTGAAGCCACTGCGGATGTTAGTTTCACCGTACCCGAGAATGTCAGCAAACTGTGGCTCATGGTGGTGCCAGCACCTTCCACCTACTTCCAGCACCTGTGGGATGACACACCCAGCAACGACGACCAATGGCCCTACTCGCTCTCATTCGTCAACACCGACCTCGACCAGTCGAAGGCTATCGTGTATGTAGAGCCTACCATCGACGGACGCGACATCGAGAACGTGACCCTGACCTACGATGTCTATTTCCCAGCTCAAAATGATTACAATGGTACAACAGTCACCATCGGTG
Organism: uncultured Bacteroides sp.; assembly: GCA_946628545.1. Classification (GTDB taxonomy): domain Bacteria; phylum Bacteroidota; class Bacteroidia; order Bacteroidales; family Bacteroidaceae; genus RUG11857. Next base: position 1,778 of record CAMOWU010000165.1, read on the forward strand.
GAACAGCTGCCGCCTCTCTTGGCACTGCCTTCCAGATGAACGTGTCAGAGATGGCATCAAAGATGGTCGACTATAGTGCTGAAGGTCCAGACTACGGTCAAATCATGTTCTATGCCGCCAAAGCAGACGGTACGCTCATCGAAAGTTCTTCTACAGCCAATCCGCCAGGTCATTGGTTCAACAACGAAGGCGGTGTGACTGGCTGGGGCAACAATTCCTATCTCTTCTCTGAATTCAATCCATCTACTATGACTTTCACTATCGGGCAGATGCCTAATGTCAGCAGCAATGGTCAGAACTTCACCATCTCACAAGCGCTGGTTTACAACAACGGACTCATGAAAGCCAAGGCTCAGGTGGTCTTCAATATCCATTTCGACGAGAACCAGACAACATCGTCCTTGACATCAACAGAATTCTCTGAAGCAGAAGAATTGGATTCTCCCATGGAGGGAGCAAAGATTGAGGATGCCACCATCACATACGATGTGTATTTCCCCGCAGTCAATGACTATGCCGGCACATCCTTGACCGTCAGCGACGCTGCTGCCGAAACCCTTGCCGAAGCATTCCAGATGGATGCCTCCGAGATCGCAGACAAGATGGTGACATACAGCACCTCTGGTCCTGGCAGCGGTCAGATCATGTTCTATGGAGCCAATGCTGACGGTACGCTCATTGAACGTGCTTCTACCGCCAACGGCTATGGTCATTGGTTCAACAACGAAGGCGGTGTGACTGACTGGGGCAACAACTCCTACATCTATTCTGAGTTCGACCCATCCACACTGACGTTCTCCATCGGACAGATGCCTGGAGCAAGCAGCAACGGCCAAAGCTATACCATCTCCCAAGCACTGGTCTATAACAACGGCATTAAAAAGGCCAAGGTTGTTTTCGTCTTCAATATCCTTTTCGATGAGAACCAGACTGGTTCAGACCTGACCTCTGCCGGTATCGGTGTGGTGCTTGAGAACGATGCCGACAACTCCGACGCCATCAATGCCAATATGAGCGAGAAAGTCAATGTCACCCTTTATGGTCGTACGCTCTACAAAGACAACGCATGGAACACATTGTGTCTGCCATTCGATGTGAAAGTCAGAGGATCGATCCTTGATGGCGCTACAGTGAAGACATTGGAAAGCACCGATTACGCAGATGGTGTGCTCACCATGAACTTCACAGAGGGCAGTCTCGATAAAATAGAAGCAGGCAAACCCTACATCATCAAATGGAAAAGCGGTGACAACCTTGTCAGCCCCGTTTTTGAGGATGTTAAGATTTCGACTGCCACCACAGTTGCCCAAGAGACCGACTATGCCAGCTTCGAGGGCAGTTTCTCGCCTATCGTATATGAAGAGGCTGTGAACACAGTGCTATACATGAGCGACAACAACACCCTCTACTACCCCAATGCCCAACTGACCATCGGTGCCTTCCGCGCTCGTTTCTCCTTGCTCAACGGGCTTCATACAGAAGATGTGGAACTCGGTACTGCGGTCCGTTCCTTTGTTGTGAACTTCGGTGAAAACGAATCGACTTCCATCGACAACATCCAATGGTCTGACCGGGATGCTCAAGCGACAAAGGTCAACGACCAATGGTACACCATGGATGGAAGAAGGCTCAAGAGCAAACCCGTTCAACGTGGCATCTACATCAACAATGGCCGTAAGGTGGTTGTGGATTAGACGATAACGACTTTAAAATCATTAACGGAGTGTAACTGCAAGATAGCGGTTACACTCCGTTAATTTGTAGGGACGCGACGTGTCGCGTCCGCTGTGATTTGGATGCGACACGTCGCGTCCCTACAGGATCTCCTTGACCACGCGGCAGGGATTGCCATAGGCGACAACCCCATCAGGGATATCGCGCACAATCACCGACCCGGCACCAATGACACTCCAGCGCCCGATGCGTATGCCAGGGATGGCCACACTACCCGCGCCTACCCAAGTGCCTTCGCCTACATGAACATTACCACACAGTGTGGCATGAGGCGAGATATGTGCATAGTCGCCAATCTGACATTCATGGTCGATGCTGGCACCAGTATTGATGATGCAGTGGCGACCGATGCGTGTGCTGCTCTGCAAGATGGCGCCTTGCATCACCACCGTCCCCTCGCCTATCTCGATATGGGGCGAGACGATGGCGGAAGGATGTACCACTGCGGGGAACTCGATTTTGCCTTTGTATTGTTCTCCGATACGCTGACGTATCTTGTTCGACCCAATGCTGATGATCATCTGCCGGACATCGTCGGTCACATCGGGAAAGACTGGGAAGCCCATGAAATCGAGGAGGTTGGGATTGATGTCGATCACACCCTCCAGCGTATAGCCACAGGCCTCGATGATGTCACGAATGACGCGGGCATGCCCGCTGCCGCCATAGAGATACATAGTTGTTTCGTTTTTGTAACTTTTCAGTTCACCACGGGAGTCCTCACACTCCCCAGCAAAACCGGGAATTAAAGGTTTGTAATATAGGAGCGCTTCAGTCGTTGATGGTCGCTTCGCTCAAAATTAACGAAAAATTAGATTCAAAATTATAGAAATTTGGAATGCAAGGAGATTTTTCTTCAAATTTTCCTAAAAATTTTCCTATAATTTTGAGCGTAGCGACCCCAAAAGTTTGGCTATGCAGTTACTTCGTTTTATAATATCCCGCATACCACTCTGCAAAACGGCGCAGTCCTGTGCGCAGTGAAGTGGATGGTTTAAATCCGAAGTCGCGCTCCAAAGCCGAGGTGTCGGCAAAGGTGACGGGTACATCGCCTGGCTGCATGGGCACCAGTTCCTTATGACTCTCAAAGTCGTAGTCGGTAGGAAGCACTCCTGCACGCACCAGTTCTTCCTGGAGGATCTGCACGAAATCGAGCAAATTCTCAGGATTGCTGTTGCCGATGTTATAGACCTTATAAGGAGGCAAGGGAAGTCCGTCCTCTCCTGTGAGGCGGTCAGGTGCTTTCTGCATCACATGCGTCACACCCTCCACGATATCATCTACATAGGTGAAGTCGCGCTTGCAGTTGCCGTAGTTGAAGATCTTGATGGTCTCGCCCTTCACCAACTTGTTGGTGAAACCGAAGTAAGCCATGTCGGGACGACCGCATGGACCATAGACGGTGAAGAATCGCAGGCCTGTAGAGGGGATGTTGTAGAGCTTGCTGTAAGCATGGGCCATGAGTTCGTTGCTCTTCTTCGTAGCCGCGTATAGCGACACAGGGTTATCCACTTTGTCGTCGGTGGAATATGGTATCTTCTTATTGGAGCCATAGACACTGCTGGAGCTGGCATAGACAAGATGCTCCACGCCTTTGCCACCGTCATCGTAGCTGTGGCGGCATGCCTCGAGGATGTTGTAGAATCCAATGAGATTGGACTGGATGTAGGCATCGGGATTGATGATACTGTAGCGCACGCCTGCCTGGGCGGCGAGATTGACCACCACATCGGGATGGTACTGATTGAAGATGTCGTTGATGGTCTGGCTGTTGGCGATGTCGCCTTTGATAAAGGTGAAACCACTGTTCTGTGATACCTGGCTGAGGCGTTCTTCCTTGAGCCGAACATCGTAGTAGTCGTTCATATTGTCAATGCCTACGATCTTCACTCCTTTGACATTGGCGAAAAGGTGAAGAGCGAGGTTTGAACCAATAAAACCAGCCACACCCGTTAGGAATATGGTTTTGTTTTCTAAGTTGATGAGCATTTTATTTTTTCGTTTTTTTCGTTTTTTCGTTTAATCGATTAATCGTTTTTTCGTTTAATCGATTATCGATTTTTCGTTTAATCGATTTTTCGTTTAATCGTTAAAATGTGATTTCGATCTTGACAAAAATTGATGGTTGGGTTATCCGAATCGCTCGATGGCTTCGTGATAGGTGTCGAGAGAACCTATGTCGAATCGTTCGCCGGGCATCTCGAAGGCGTGGATGACGGTTTTATCGACGAGATAGTGGGCAAGGTTGCCGGGTGCGTCGAAACCACATCCATGGTTCATGCAGTCGAGAATGAGTGGGAGGTCTTCCTTCTTATAAATATAGAAAGGCGGAACAGCCCAATGGCTGACTGGCTGCTGTGGCTTCTCTTGCATCTCCAGCACACGCATGTTGGCATCGAGTGCCACCACACCTGTGCGCTGCAGTTTGTAGATCTCGGGTTCATGATGGCACATGATCATGGAAGAGCCATGTTGTTTGAAGGCATCCACAAAACCTTGGAAAGAGAAGTTGAGGATATTGTCGGCAGCCACGACCAGAATATCGTCGTTGACATGACGTTCTTCGAGTGCCAAGAGCAGGTCGCGCACAGCTCCGAGTCGTGTCTCATTGGTTGAGGTGCCATCGTCGATGACTGTGACGGGTTTTGTCAGTGGATGCTCTGCCACCCACTGTTCGAAGTGATGAGCGAACTTATGGTTGCTGACGATGATATGCTCATCGATGTCGCTGATGGTGTCGATGTCGTCGAGCATGCGTCCGAGTATGCTGCTCTTTCCGATTTGCAGCAAAGGTTTCGGAAAATTCTCTGTCAGAGGATAGAGACGGGTGGCGTAGCCAGCGGCTATGACTATAGTTTTCATTAT
>CAMOWU010000166.1 GCA_946628545.1 uncultured Bacteroides sp.
TAAGAGTTAAGAAAAATAGGCGTTAGACTTTAGGCCTTAGACTTTATTTTACCCCACCCCTGCCCCATTCCCGACGTACCGTCGCCTACCCGTAGCCTTTCCCCTAAAAAGGGAGGGGAGTTTTTAAATACCTTTAGATGGGAGGGGCAATGATTTATTGTTTTATTGAAGCATCGGTTTGATGAGGGTACGCAGGCTTCCCAGCCTGCGACGCGTCTGGAGGACGCGAAACTCAACATCGCAGGCAAGATGCCTGCGTACCCCGCGTGCTCAATGGTCAAAAATGCGATTAAGCGAGAGCAGAGTCGAACTTGTTCGGGCTATGCCGAGCGTGAGCATTTTAGGCGAAGCCAATGGTCAATGTTCAACGATTAATGGTCAATGATTAATGGTCAATGATTAATGGTCAATGGTCAATGTTCAATGGTCAATGAATAATGTTCAATGGTCAATGATTAACGGTCAATGGTCAACATGCAACACCATCGAAAAACAATGCTACAAAAATGCAAAAGCAGTACTCAATTATTTCATACATTTGCATTCAGAATCAATAAACACGCAAATCTATGAATAAAGCACTTTTCGTGGCTGCTTTCGCCACCCTACCCTTGTGCATGCAGGCACAGGATGAGACCACCTACACCACCCTTCACACGGAGCCAGTACACAACCCCATGCTTTGGGCAGATACCCCAGACCCCGACGTCATCCGAGTGGGCGACACCTTCTACCTTGTCACCACCACCATGCACCTCATGCCTGGCGCACCCGTCATGGCATCAAAGGACCTCAAGAACTGGGAGACCGTCGGTTATATCTTCGACAAACTGACCGATTCGCCCAAGTACAACCTTGAGCAAGGCACCGTCTATGGTCGCGGTCAATGGGCAACTTCCCTGAAGTATCATAACGGGAAGTTCTACGCCCTGCTCGCGCCCAACGAACGGGGTGCTATGGGCGACACCTACATCTTCACCGCCGAAAAGGCGGAGGGGCCTTGGACCATCCTCTCCCGTATGCGCCATTTTCACGACTGTTCCCTCTTCTTCGACGACGATGGACGCGTCTATGTCATTTACGGTACTGGCGAACTGATGGAATTGAAACCCGACCTCTCTGACGTGATAGAAGGTACCCACCAGCAGATTTTCCAACGCGAGCCAGATGAACGGGGACTTCTGGAGGGCAGCCGCATGATCAAACACAACGGTAAGTACTACCTGCTGATGATCTCGCACACCTACGCCCCGGGACGCCACCGTCGAGAGGTGTGCTACCGAGCCGACGACATCCATGGCCCATACGAGAAACAAGTGATTCTGGAGAGCGAGTTCGGTGGATTTTCCTACGAAGCACAGGGCACCATTGTCGATTCGCCCGACGGCGACTGGTATGGCATCATCTTCCAGGACCGTGGCGGTGTGGGGCGAGTGCTGACCCTGATGCCCTGCCGTTGGATCAACGGATGGCCTATGCTCGGTGATGAGAACGGCAAGGTGCCGGAGACGGTACGAGCCTACAAGAGCGGAGAAACAGAAGCAGCCATCGTCAAGAGCGATGACTTCTCGTCCACAACACTCGGTTTGCACTGGCAGTGGAACCACAATCCTGTGGATGCCGCATGGTCGCTCACCGAGCGCCCGGGTTACCTTCGACTCAAAACAGACCGTGTGGTCAACACCCTCTACTTGGCACAGAACACCTTGACCCAGCGCATGGAAGGACCGGAATGTAGTGGAGCCATCTGTCTCGACCTTTCACACATGAAAGACGGCGACTGTGCCGGACTGGCAGCCTTCAACAGCGATACAGGTTGTCTGACCGTAAAGAAACAAGGCAAGCAGTTCGTCCTTGAGATGCAGGAACTCACCGTGGAGCTGTCCGACCGCGACAAGGAGGTGACCAATACCGAGGAGAAGACCATTGAGAGCGTTGTGCTGAAAGCTCCCAAGGTGTGGTTGCGACTGGATGCTGACTTCCGTCCCACGGGACGTGGAGGAGGACGCGACGCAGCCAACTTCTACTACAGCCTTGACGGCAACCAATGGACCAAGATTGGCACCACAGACTATGCGTTGCGTTTCGACTGGCGACGTTTCTTCATGGGATCGAAGTTTGGCATCTTCTGCTATGCCACCAAGAAGAAGGGTGGATACGTGGATGTCGATGAGTTCAGGTACGAGCGAAAGTGACCTTTATAACCCTTCATTGACTGTAGGGACGCGACGTGTCGCGTCCGTTATATGCTACAAAAATAGTGAAATCATGCGTTTTATTCAATGGTATTTCATAAATTTGCATTCAGGATCTCAATCAGAACTTAATAGATTCATTTATGAAAAAACTATCCTTACTATCCCTGGTCGCCATTTGCATGATGGTGGCATGTACGGGAAACAACAAACCCGCAGGCCAAGAGAATGAAAAAGACAGTACTTCTGCCAGCATCACCACCAATGTGGCTTCTGCGGCTGAAGAAGAGACCCCTATCGATTTGAAAGCTTTCGGATTCAAAGGCAAAGTGGCAGAGGTGACCTACCAAAGCTTCAGCGTGGAGAATGAAGAGGCTGAAGACCTTAAAGCCACCGACCTCTACACCTCAGATGATGCACCAGACCACTACGCCTTCAGCAAAGAAGGACGAATCATTGAAGACCCCTGGAATGGTGTCTATCACTACAACGACCAAGGCGACTTCATCAAGGGCGTTAACGAAAAGTCAGTGATGCGTCGCGACGAACAAGGCCGTATTTGTTTCTATCGTCATGCCGAGGACGATGAAGACGACTGCATGTTCACCAATGAGTTCACTTACGATGCACAAGGCAGAATCACTAAGATTGATCGTGGTTTCTGGGAAGCGAGCATCGTTGAGGACTTCTTCTATGAAGGCGACAGCCCCTACCCTAACAAGCGAATTTACCACAGAGACGACCAAGGTTTCAGTGTAGATACAGAAACTCTCTATCGCTACACCAAGTTCGATGAGAATGGCAACTGGATTGAACGTGAGTTGCGCTACACCGGTACTGAAACAGATGCGTTTGATGAGAGTGCAAACACACGTTGGAAAGGTGCAAACATCGAAAAGCGCGTGATTAGGTATTATTAATGGCATCAGCCAACTACACTAAAAAACAGCCTGGACAACTTCATGGTCGTCCAGGCTGTTTTTTCTTGACAAGGAATATTCCTCTCGCTCGATCATTCATCGACGTAGATCTTTCTGGCAGATCCGTCGGCACTTCGCTCTATGCAAAGTCCTTGCGGTTTGTCAATGCGGCGTCCTTGCAGATCATAGTATGTCTTAGGACCGTCGTCGGCCTTCTGGTCAGAGATGGCTGCACTGGTCTGGTCAATCATGAAGATGTATGTGTTGAGGCTGCGTGGAGGCATCATGACAGAAATCTCACTTGTAGGTTCTTCTATCTCGATAGGTTCCTCCTTACACAAGCTTTCGTTGCTGGTGGAAACGATTTGTGTGCCGCTCTTCACCTTGAAAGGCAAACGAAGCCTCAGTTTGTAAGTCGTCTTAGTGGTGTCGATTGCCATGACGATGAGCGAGTCGCCCTTGATGTAAGCTGTGTTCTCGAAAGCGCTTTCGGTGCCTGTAGCCATGGAGGAGGTGGTGCCGAGACGTGTGGAACCAGTGACATGTTTGGAGAAGTGCGACATGACGTATGCACGAGGCAGCAACGCATTGCGGGTGTTGCCAGGATTGTACTTCGCTTCGCCCGTTCCAACGAACCCCCAATGTGCACGCATGTACCAATAGATGTAGCCTGTGCAGCCTGCCTCCATGCACTCATTGAGTTCCTCGGCAAAGAGCAGCTGTTCATGCCATGTTGGCAGACGATCAGCATAGTCGGTCACAGAGTGCTCCGTCATCCAAACTTCCTTGTTGTACTTCTTGGCCAGCACAGCAGCACTCTTCATGTTGCCAAGTGGTGGATGCCCATAAAGGTGACCCGCGATGATATCGATGTGTTCACGTGCCACGGGGTCTTGCAGCAGTTTGTTGGAATAGCTGGGGTCGAATCCAAGTGGTTCGGCGCTGATGAGGCGTACACCATACTTCTCCTTGTCGAGAAGCTGAGCATAATTTTTCACCAGGTCGAGCTGCTGCTGGGGAGTATAGAGGCAACCTGAATAGTTGACCCACCAGTCAGGTTCGTTCTGGATGGATACAGCATCTACAGCCACACCGTTCTTCTTCATATATTCGAGGAAGGTGTTGAGCCAAGGGAAGAACTTCTCATAGCAGTCTTTTCGCAATTCCCCCCTTTGGTTGCCCTGGCTGTCGCTGTTGCCACCTTGGGCAGTGCCGTTGGTCTTGAAGTCACCTGGTGGCGACCATGGCGTACCAAAGACGATGGCACCGCGCCGTTTGGCTTCACGAGCCGAAGGCACAGATCCTTTCCAGTCGTAAGGTGTGTCCCATCCCACATCCGCGGCAGTGATATCGCCTTTGAAATTGGGCGAGATCTCCATACGCATGATGTTGAGTCCGATTTTAGAAGTGGGTCCATAGAGCTGTCTGACGGGTGCGATGTCTGTGCCGAAAGGACACATGGCTCCATCGCATGCAGCGGCTCCAAATCCCGTGATGGTCTGGTAGCGTGTGTCCTTCACCACCACAGTGATGACCTGGGCGCGAAGCGTCAGTACTGCTACCAGCATGAAAACAGTAGTGAAAAATTTTTTCATTGGCAAATGATGATTGATTGATATGCAAAATTACAGTATTTTAATGATATTGTGTTCAGCAAACATTTCAAAAGTTTTTGAATAAAGAACATATTCACTTTTTGGAGATGATTTCCTTCGTTGCTTCAGCGGCTTGACAGAGGTAGAGAGGTCGGTCGTGGTTGTTTCCCGTTTCGAGAATGGCGGAAGCTGCGCAAACCTTACATACGGGCATGAGTTTGCAAGTGGAGCATGCGGGTGAGAAGGTGACCTGTTTGGCTGCCTCGCTAATCATGCTCCATCCTTTTGAGAAGCCTTGTTGGAAGACATCCACCGAAGGAGAGCCGAGCATGATGCAGGGCCGGATCATGCCTTGCCAGTTGACGATAAAGGTGCATCGGCCTGCATTGCAGTTGAAATGCATGGGGTGAGCATCCTTCTCCTGGACATCCCTTTCTTCTATCTGTTTCAGTCGGAAGGCACAATAATCGTGATAGTGCGAACCGAGGAATTTCAATTTGTTGATCTTTTCATCGAGCAGAGCCATGTCGAGCGGCGATATTCGGGTGTCGTGGTGATAAGGACGGGAGCGTTCGCGCACTGATGGATACATATAGGTGTCGATACTGATGGGCACTTGAAGTTGATTGGCCAAATCGACCACCTGATCCACTTGATTGTGGTTCAGGCGAGTGACACTGTAGTTGAGTTTCACCATGACATTCCTCTCCTTCAACCTCCGTATGCCAGCCATGGCACGATCGAAGCCTTGGTCCAGATGACACAGGGATTGGTATGTGGCATTGTCGCTGCCATAGAGCGTGATATTGATGCGACGAGGAGGGTGTGTGCAGAAGAAATCAGCCCAGTCGTCATCGACAAGTGTGCCGTTGGTGTTGACAGTGACGACAAAACCCGATTCGAGCAGGTAAAGATAGAGCTGACGGAAATCCTTGTAGAGAAGTGGTTCTCCTCCTGTGAGCTGAATGAACAAGACACCGGCCTCACGCATCTCATCCACCAGCCGCAGGTATTCTTCGATGGATCGCAACCGTCCTCTCGACTGCATCTCATCATGCGACAGACGGATGAAGCACATCTCGCAGTTCATGTTGCAAAGCGGAGTGAGTTCCAAATTGCCATAGATCGGCGACCTGTTGCTCATCGCCTTGGCGAACAACCTCCGCTCCACACCTTGTAAGTTATCGGGTATATCGTTCATTTCTGATTTTGTCTTTCTGATGTATGATTTTTGGGATGATAATAGTGCCCAGTAAGGGCAAAATCGTTCGTTTTCATTGATGATGCTGCCCTTTCAGGGCGTTGTTTGTAGGATGTCATTATCCCAGGGCGATGCCCTGGGCTGTGTGATATTGCCCTTTCAGGGCGTTGTTTGTAGGATGTCATTATCCCAGGGCGATGCCCTGGGCTGTGTGATATTGCCCTTTCAGGGCGATGACAGCGAT
>CAMOWU010000167.1 GCA_946628545.1 uncultured Bacteroides sp.
GGTTTTGACATCTATGTCATCAACGATGAAGGTGGTAGATTTCTGCCTGTAGATGAAGTAAACGAACTGTTTGGTAAGCATGGCTTCTTCTATGCCAGGACTCTGTTCAAGGGTACTCTCGGTGAATGCCTCAAATACCCCAATGCTTTCCAGAGCAAGATTGCTGAATGGCTCGGTTTCCCAGCCATTGAAGACAACATCTGCGAGGGTATCGTGATAAGACCTGTCGTTCCCATGTACCTGAGAAATGGAAGCAGGGTGCTCATCAAGAGCAAGAACGAACGCTTTGCCGAGAAGAAGAGCGTGAAGAAGCGCAACAAGCTCTTTGCCGAACCTGTTCCCTACAGCGAAGCCTTGAAAGCACTCGTTCCAGAAGTGGAGGCATACGTCACCGAACAGCGTCTGGCAAATGTCGTAAGCCACATCGGTGAGGTACGCGTGCCTGAAGACTTCGGAAAAATCATGGGGCTGTTCTCCAAGGACGTGCTCGAAGATTTCCTGAAGGAACATGGTGGCGAGTATGGCTGTCTCGAAAAGAGCGAACAGAAATTGCTCAACAAGGAACTGAACAAAATGTCCACCAAGTTGGTGAAGAAGGTCTATATGAACCAAGCATACATACTCGATTAGTTAACAAACTCTCTCTCCGTGCTCCAAATGGGGCATGGAGAGAATAACACAGATGAACGAGGTGATGATAGCAAATTGGAACAGCGGCTCAAGTATCTCTTTCCTACCCAATATGATGTGGGAGTGGACTACAATGGCTTTGCTCCAAGTCCGTTGACTCTCAAAACAGATCGTAAAAGACTTTATTTCAGTGATTTCAAAGAAAGATTACTCCGCTTTAACGGGACAGTAGCGATTTTGGCTGTTTTTATTATGAATAGCCAAAATATATGCAAAAAAACGCAACGTATTGCGATTTCAATTGTTGTCTTAACATCTTCTTTAGCATGTCTTTCATCTGTTCAGGAATAAGGCTATCGATAGGCTCTACCTCCTCTTTGATGTTGAGAAACTTGTTGTTATTGTGGAAGACCTTATGAGAAGCTTTACATAAGCTTTTTTATGACAAGTAGTCCATTTCCTGTCTTGATTTTCTTTTTTTTGTTGGAAATCTCCTAACTTTGTAGTTAGTTTGAATGTATAAGCATAGATACTCATTCATTTATTCGTTATGAAAACTAAGAGAATCAATTTACCGGGACAAGAAGCATTATGGACATTCGTGAATATGCGGAAAAGGCCCATCATGACTATCCTTCTCATCATCATCTCGCTGATTATACGGGCAGACGATGGTGTGGTCGTTTCTTCCACTGAGGGCAGCATCACTTTCACCGTGGATGGAGACCTTCCTCCAGTTTCTGGATACTATCGTTTTTTGCGTGATGGTGAGAGAATCGCCAAGTTCATGCTTGCTGAAGAACAGATTCCCAGTGCTGTGCAGCGCATCATAGCGAGTAGCTTCGCTGACGAGAACAGCCTTCGACCTATGGGTAAGGATGCTTTCTACAGATGCCTTGTCGATGCGTATGCCAATCATCTCTCTATCACACTTTCGCCCGATATGATATGGCTTGTCATCAGCCAAGGTTTTGCTCGCTACGTGAATGCTCATGCCGAGGAACTGAGGTCCCAACTGGTGGAGCATACAGGGAAGATGGATCTGGCCATCAACGCCGATGAAGACTTGCTGTCGGAAAATGTTGACTGGCCTAAACTTATTGATGGCTTCTCATCCCAAATAAGCAAATATACGAAGAAGGATATTGCTCAAACCATCACATCGGACTTTACCACAACGGGTCAGGTGGAACGTGTGGCATCGCAAATCACGTTGATGGAAAGCGTTAAGTCGTATTTCGAGTATATCGTTTACCGTGCTTCCTGTGGTATTCCGACCATCACTTTGAAGGGAACAGCCGGGGATTGGCAACGGGTCTTGGACAAAACGAGGAAATTGAAACAATACGGACTTGCGCAATGGGTGGATGAACTGGAGCCTTTGCTCGAGCAGTTCATACAGGCGGCGAGTGGGCATCCCAATCAGTCGTTTTGGAAGGGAATGGTGAAAAAGCAGATTGTGGATCAACTGAAAGGTGGTGCTTGTAGCCCGGAATTGCCTACAGTGCTTGATGGATGGATGTTAAGACTCTTTCCAGATGAGAATGGGAAAACGCTCGACAAGGTAGGAAGCACCAAGGAGATGCCTGCGGAATATGTGCGTGTCAACTTCAATTATTGCCTCGTCAACCCTGGTGATGGTGCTGTTGTCAGCAAAACACCAATGGAACTTTGGGCTGGATTTGTCGGTGCAGAGGTGGACACCTTGAACTGCATGCTGACTCCAAAGATTGGGTGGCTTGTCCGTGTGGCAGAGGACGATGAGGATACTTTGAACGAACTTAAGAAGAATAATAATGACTGGGGCATTCACCTTCGTGTGCAAGAAGTGCCAGAGGTCATGTCACGACTGGGGCATATCAAGAAACTTGTCCTTGTGTTCACGGGAAAAGCAGTGTTGCCTGATTGGATGGACAAGCTGACCATTGACGATTTCACAATCGATGGAGAAATGAGCGAGGAAGAGATGAATGCAATCAAGAAACGCTTCCCTGGCAGCAACATCACAAGAAGGATCAGATGACTCAGAAAGGCTTCATAGGCAGAAAAGTGGAATGGATGTTCCGATTGTCTATGTAATTGATATAAAACATGTGAGGCACTTGTGTTTGAAATGCCTCACATGTTTTTTTGTTATCGGATGCTTTCCGCTTTGACTTATTTGAAGTAGTAGAGGAAAGTGGCAAGTCCTTCCAGGGCTGGTTTGCGCTGTCCTTCAATCTCAATGGTGAAGTCAATCTCAGCCTTGCAGATGCCACGAAGGTTGTTGATGGAATGGAGTTTGGTGACCAAGCGCACCTTGCTGCCTGTGATCACTGGTTGTCCGAACTTCATCTTGTCCATGCCGTAGTTGACCATCATCTTGAGGTTGTTGACCTGAATGATCTGGTTCCACATGTATGGAAGCAATGAGAGTGTGAGGTATCCGTGGGCGATGGTGGATTTGTAGGGACTCTCCACTTTGGCTCGTTCCACGTCCACATGAATCCACTGGTCGTCGAGTGTTGCGTCAGCGAACTTGTTGATGCGTTCCTGATCAACGGGTAGCCATTCGGAGACACCCAGTTGCTCGCCGAGATGTGCTGCGAATTCATCGTACGAATTGATAATTAGTTTTCCCATAAATAGTTGTCTTAATGTAGTAGATTGTTCGATAATTCAAATACGCAGTAATTTTTTTTCTGTCTGATGGTAGAAACAGTCAAAGAGGCTGCCAACCATGAACTCTGTTGCAAAATTAGTCAATAAAATTCAATGTTTGCTAACAAAAATGGATAAAAAAGCGATTCTTGTCATTTTCTTATGCTATATTTGCTTCTCAAACGTTGCATCTCGTTTGTTATGACTGCTGTAAAAGGAATGAAATTGACTTCTGGTTCTTTGTCATCGGCCTTCACCACCGAGGTTCTCAGATGGTATGATGAGTGTGGACGTGACCTCCCTTGGCGGGGCATGTCCGATCCTTATGCGATATGGCTCAGCGAGGTGATCTTGCAGCAGACCCGCATTCAGCAGGGTAGAAGTTATTGGGAACGGTTCATGCGTCGTTGGCCTACGGTGGAATCGTTGGCGGCGGCCAGTGAGGACGAGGTGCTGCGCGAGTGGCAGGGTCTGGGATATTACAGTCGTGCGCGACACATGCATCAAGCTGCCAAGCAGATTGTGGGAATGGGTGCTTTCCCTTCAGATTATGATGCCATCCGCAAGTTGAATGGTGTGGGCGACTATACTGCTGCAGCCATAGCTTCCTTTGCTTTCGGTCAGGCTGTGGCGGCAGTCGATGGCAATGTCTATCGGGTGTTGGCTCGTGTTTTCGGTATTGAAACCCCAATCAACACGACTGAGGGCAAGAAAGTGTTCACCATGCTGGCCAATCAACTGCTGGCCAAGGATCGTCCAGCCGCTTTCAATCAGGCCATGATGGACTTTGGTGCTGTGCAGTGCACTCCCAAGTCACCAGTGTGTGTGTCGTGTCCATTGCTGGAGATGTGTGAAGCCTATCGTTCGGAACGTATTAACCAGCTCCCTGTGAAGTTGAAGAAGCTGACGGTCAAGACCCGCTATTTCTCTTATATCCTGATTCAGTGTCATGGTAAGATTGCGGTGCGTCGTCGTCCGGCTGGCGACATCTGGCAAGGGCTTTGGGAGCCTTATCTGGTTGAAACGCCTGGAAAAACAGGATGGGAACAGGTGGCGAAGCAGTATGGAGAGTGGGGGAGACTCACGCTCTTGCGTGAAGATGTGAGGCATGTGCTCACGCATCGCATCATTATGGGTGATTTCTATCTGGTGGAGGCTTCTGTTGCCCCGTCTTTGCCCGACGATTATGTGTGGATTGACGAGGAGTCTTACGATGGCTACGCCAAGCCACGCCTGATAGAGATCATGCTGGAGTCCCTGCTGAAATAAAATTGTGCGTGACAAGATAAAAACTTGAAAAGTTCATGGTCTATTCATGATCATTCAGGTCTAAATAACCGGTAGTTCTTGATGAAGGAATTGCATAAACAGAAAAGATTATGATGAAGATGAGGATCGTGTTATTGTTAATCATTTTGGGTATGGCAACGGGTCTGAGAGCCCAGATGATGCCATTTTGGGGCCAGGAGAAGAATTATCCTGTAGCCCATCCCGAGGAAATAGACGTGAAGACGTTGGACTCCAATCTGCCTTTGGTGGTGATTGATGCCGACACAACGATTGTCGCTAAAGAGAAAGTTGGAGCGAAAATATCAGTCATAGACAATGGAAAACACAATCGCATCGGACGGGGAACAGCGAGTTTTGAGGGGCGGATCCGTATTAAACTTCGTGGTAACAGTTCTTTGATGCTCAACCAGAAAAAATACACTTTCGAGACATGCAATGCCGACGGACGTTCTGTTGATGTCAGCCTTTTGGGGATGCCTGCAGAGTCCGACTGGGTTTTGCTTGCTCCGTATAATGACGTGTCTTTGTTGCGCGATGTCTTTGCTTTTACACTGTGGCGCGAGATGGGGCATTGGGCACCACGCACTCGGATGGTGGAGCTGGTGCTCAACGGGCGTTATGCAGGTGTGTATGCACTGAGTGAGAGTATCAAAAGAGGTCCTGAACGAGTTGACGTGGAGAAGTTGAAAGCCAACGACTTGACCGGACGTGATGTGACTGGCGGTTATATCCTGCGCATCGATGTGGAGGATGAGAAAGACGCTTCTTTCCCCTCAAAGGTGAAGGGAGTTGGTGGTGGATTCATGGGTGGGTCGGTCATTTGGTCGTGCATGTATCCTAAGAAGAAAAACCTTCAGGCAGAACAGTTCAACTACATCCGAAGTTTCATCGATGACATGGAGGCGACCATCCAGTCGCCGCATTTCGCGGATCCCGACAGCGGATACGCCCGTTATATGGATGTGGAATCGTTCGTTGACTATTTCATTCACACGGAGTTTTCACTCAATGCAGACGGCCTGCGTCGCAGCACTTATTTTTATAAGGAGAAACTGCATTCCGATGGCTCTGGTGATCGATTGCATGCCGGACCCGTGTGGGACTACAATTTGGCTTTCGGCATCGGTTCGTTCAATGGGGCGGACAATATAGAGAGTTGGGTATATAAAGGTGGCGACACCCAACCCATCTCCGCATTTTGGGGACGTTTGCTTGAAGATCCCGCTTACAGGAGAAAAGTAAAAGAGCGTTATCAGGAGTTGCGTGGCTCGGTGTTGAGTGAACAGCATATCAATGCATTCTTCGATGATTATGCCAAGTTGCTGAAAAAGGCTCAGAAACGTCAGTTTGCAGTCTATCCTGAATTGCTGGCATCGAAAGAGGAAATGGAAGATATCGCCAAAGCAAAGAAAGAGGGTAGATCGATGAGTCCCTTTGGCGG